>JAYWBH010000783.1:0-2988 GCA_043781815.1 Bryobacterales bacterium
TACGCCGAATTTGGATCGATTGGCGGCATCGGGTGTGCGGTTTACGCAATGGTATGCCAATGCTCCGGTTTGTTCCGCTTCGCGGGCGGCGATTATGACCGGCAAATATCCCGACCGGGCCGGCGTGCAGGGGGCGTTGCCATCCCAACCAACTTACGATGTGCCTGGGTTGAAGCAGGGTGAAACTACGCTGCCAGGGCTTTTGAAAAACTTGGGTTATCGAACTGCGGCCATCGGCAAATGGCACTTGGGGAGTGCGCATCAAAGCCGACCCCAGGCGCAGGGTTTTGACGAATTTTTCGGCTGGTATTCTGGCTGGCTCGATGCTTACTCGCATCGCTATTATCAGCTTGGCGGGCCTCCTGGTAAGATTTTTCACGACCTGTGGCGTAACGATCAGGAAGTGTTTGAAGAGCCCGCCTATATGACGGAACTGCTTGGCCGTGAAGCGCAGGCGTTTTTGTCAAAGCAGAAAAAAGCTCAACCATTTCTGCTGTACCTTGCCTTTGGTGCGCCGCACTATTCGATGATGGCACCGAAGAAATATCTGGACCGTTTTCCGACCACCATGGATCGTGATCGTCGTACACATTTGGCGATGGTGGCGGCGGTGGATGACGTGGTTGGTTCCGTGTTGGATCAATTGAAACGCATGGGTGTAGAGCAGGAAACGGTGGTGTTCTTTCAAGCGGATAACGGGGCCACCCGCGAGGAACGGGCTTCCAGCTTGGGCAAGCCCGCGGAGGGCGGCAACAACGGGCGCTATCGTGGGTACAAGCTTGGTCTGTTCGATGGTGGCATGCACGTGCCAGCTATGTTGCGCGCTCCGGGAATTGCCGCTGGGCAAGTATCGGATCGTCCGATGATTTCCATGGATCTGCTGCCTACTTTTCTGGCAATGTCCGACCCAACAGCCAAACCACCAGTCGATATCGATGGTCAGGATCTGCGTCCAGTGCTGGCAGGCAAAAAGCCCTCCCATGAGTACCTGTTTTGGAGTCATGGCAAGAGTCGAGCTGTGCGATTTGGGGATTGGAAACTGATTCTGCACCCGCCCAGTTTCCCTGGCGAATCGGTACCCGATGAACCGTGGCTTTCGAACCTGGAAGCAGACCCTTCTGAGAAAAAGAATTTGGCCGCGTCGGAAGTGACGCGTGTTCGAATGCTGACAGAAAAGATCAAAGCATGGGAGCGAGAAATGAAGTTGCCAGAATAGGCAGATGAAGATTTTACAATTTTCCTGATCGCTAGCGCTACAAACCGGGTTTCAATGAGGTAGTCGGATTCAGGAGGGGTTGGAATGGGTGGGCGTGCTTATTTATTAGCTGTTTCTGCAGTGGTGATTTCTGTTTCCATCAGCCTTGCGCAAGAAAAGAAAATCTCTGTAGCGGATTGTCAGTTTGCGGCGAACCCTGATGAGTTCCTGGCCCGTTCGACGCGTATCCGCCAGGACATGTTCAATCGGACGCAGAAGCTGACTTCCTCGGTGGGTCGTAAAGCTGTCCCCGTTGTTAGTGCCGATTCCCTTCCGCAGCGAAATTTCATTGATCAGGAAATTCTGGGAAAACTGCTGAAGCAGAATGTCCCGGCGGCACCTGTAGCACCAGATGAGGAATTCTTTCGTCGCATTAATTTGGATCTTACTGGGCGAATTCCAACTTCCGAAGAAGTGCGCGTTTTCCTGGCCGATACAAGTAAAGACAAGCGCGATGCCATCATTGACAAGCTGCTGGCGTCGCTCGAATTTACCGATCGTTGGACCATGTGGCTGGGCGATTTATTGCAGAACACTGCCACCCTGGCTAACGCTGCGGTCAACCGAGCCCCACAAGGTCGTAACGCGTTTTACGCCTATATAAAGGATTCGGTGGCCACCGACAAGCCCCTAAGTAAATTGGCGATAGAAGTGATTTCCGGTTCGGGAAACAACTACGATCCAGCGAATGGTGCCGCAAATTTTCCGATGGGTGCCAGTACGGCCATGGGGCCGGAGCAGGACACTTACGATACGATGTTAGCCAAGACCACGGCGACATTTCTGGGCATCAGCAGTTACGATTGCCTGCTGTGTCACAACGGGCGCGGACATCTGAATCTTGTAAGTGCCTGGGGCACTGGGCAAACCAGGCTGGGTGCGCAGCAGATGGCGGCATTCTTTTCGCGCATGGCATTGTCGCCAGCTTCATCACCGGCCAGAAGCTTCAATGTGACCGACGCCGCTTCCGGCGGTTATAACCTGAATACAGATTCTGGGAATCGCCCCAGTCGCATTCCAGTTGGTTCCATCAGCACCATTACTCCGACATATCGTGACTATGATGGCGGACCACGGAACGACAACTGGCGCATAGCGTTTGCCGAATCGATGGTGGCCGACCCGATGTTTCGTCGCAACATGGCCAACCGATTGTGGCAGCAAATGTTCGGATTGGGCTTGGTTGATCCGGTGGATTCGCTGGATCCGGCGAGACTCGATCCTGCGAATCCGCCGCCTGCACCTTGGGAGTTACAGGCAACGCATCCTGAATTATTAGAAAAGCTGGCCGCTGAATTGGGGAAGAGTGAGTTTCGGATTCGGCCCTTCTTGAAGACGTTGGTACAATCGACGGCCTATCAAATGAGTTCCCGCTACGAAGGCGAATGGAAGGAAGAATATGTGTCCCTTTTTGCGCGCCATTTTGCTCGAAGGATGGAAGCTGAAGAGGTGCACGATGCTATTGCCAAATCGACAGCAGTGCTGGGGGACTATGCAGTTCAGGGTTCTGCTGACCGTGTGGCCTGGGCCATGCAGTTACCTGAAACGGTGGAGCCGCAAAGCGACCCGGCAGTGAATAACTTCCTGAATGTCTTTCTGCGTGGGGATCGGGATACGCAGGGGCGCAGCCAGTCTGGTTCTATCCAACAGCAACTTACTTTGATGAACGATGGCTTTATGGGAAATCGGATCAAGGTTGGGCGTTCGCCGAAACTTCGAGCGCTGGCGCAAAT
>JAYWBH010000784.1:0-2987 GCA_043781815.1 Bryobacterales bacterium
GTTATACCGGGTCACCTTGGTCAGGCATGGATGGGCACAACGGCAACCCAGTTCCTTACTCTGACTGATGCCGAGATAACTATTGAGAATAATCTTGACTTGAGAAACAGAGAATTTGGGTCAACAGGGCCTTGTTGCATCACGGCTGGACAACGAACTATCACGCTGAAGTTCAATTTATTCCAACAGGACGATGAGCAAACCACTGCCCTTTATCAGGCGGCCAAACAACGTTCGCCGATCAGCGCGTTCTTTCAATTAGGGCAGCAATCAGGGCAATTATTCGGGATCTACATGAAAAGCGTTCTTCTGGAAATACCTGAGTTTAACGACAAAGACACTCGGGTTGAATGGCAGTTCTCCGCGAGCCGCGCTCAGGGCACTGTGGATGACGAACTCTTTATCGCCTTCGCATAAGACTATGACTTACACAAGCACAACCAAACTTGAATCGCAGATTTGCCCCGGAGTGCAGTTTACGATCCGCCGCATGACTCTTGGCAGACGATTGGAAATGATCCGTCAAGTGAGGGATAGAGCGAAACGTTTGACCTTTCATATTGCGGGAGATTCCTTAGAGGATTCCATGAATACCAGTTTGCTGGTTTCGGAAATAGAAGAGCTCTACCTGGAGTGGGGACTGGTGGCGATTGAGGGATTGCAGATTGATGGTCTGACCGCTGATAGAAGTCTGCTTGTATCTAGTGGTCCTGAACTGTTGTGTAAGGAGATCATTGCGGCAATCAAGGCTGAAGTGTTTTTGAGTGAAGCAGAAAGAAAAAACTAATCGTCGCGTTTCATTTCCAGTTTGCGAACCAGTCCGGTTGGAATTGCGACAAATGCAGAAAAGACGGATTGGAACAAAGACGGCAATGCGGCTTTGTAGAACTGCAACCCAAGAATGAAAAGACGGTCATTTGGGCGCGTCGGAACATTGGAACTTTTGAATGTCCGGTAAGCTTCATCAACGCTGCTAGTAGCGACTGGCTGGAACAATTCCAACTTTGGCAGATAGCAGCAAAACCGAATCTTCTGGATTATCCGGCTAGAACGGCTGAAGCAATCGCGCTTTTAGAAAACGAATGGAGAGAGGAAATCAATGACACAGCCAAATGACTTGGCAGAACTTGTGAGTAATTTAACTTCTGTGAGTAAGTCACTTGCTGACAGGGACAGTGACGCTGCGACCATATCTTCAATCGGGACGCTTGCGCGAGCTCTTACTAACGTAACTTCTAGCATAGCCAGCGATAGTAGAAGTGCCTCAAATGGACAATCGTGGGACAACTTGTTGGCACAATTGGTTCAAGTTGCAGCTACTGGAAAAGAGCAAAGTGAAACACTTCGCAACAACACAAATGCGGTGGAAGCAAGTTCAGGAAAGAGCGTTTCAAATAGTTCCAGTCTTGATGTTTTCAAGGGCTTGGCATCCGTCCTCAGTGGTGGCATCTTACCCCTTGTTTCTGGCCTCTTTAGTGCCTTTTCAGGGTCATCTGACACGTCACAACAAAACCCTATTGTGAAATTTGCGCTTCCTTCTTCAGTGAGTGCAGAGGCTGGTTTGACCAACTCAGGCAATGTTACGTTGATTGATAGAAATGAAAACGGGAATGTTAGACAGGTGAATGCCGGGACTCACATTACGGTACAAGTACAAGCCCTGGATTCGCGGTCGTTCATGGATAGAAGTGATGACATTGCGCGGGCAGTTCGCGATGCGATGCTTCATTCCAGTTCATTAAACGATGTTATTCAAGATATCTAGTGTAGGAATCATTCCATGAGCACATTTCCAAAATTAAAGACTCAAGCAATCACTCAGTATCCAAGTACGCGAATGACTATTTTTTCAACGGGCATCGCAAGTTTTATGGATGGGCAAGAGCAGCGCTTTCGTGATTTTTCGAGTTCACTGCTTAGCTGGTCTGTGGACTTGAGTCTACTGGATGATTTGGAAATGTCTACTCTTGAAAACTTTTTTATAGTACAGAATGGATCGTTCAGTTCCTTTGATTTCGAGGATCCCTGGAATGGAATGGTCCACTCAGGATGCACACTGCAAAACCCCGAAGTGGTTTTCGAATATGTAGGTCCGCAAATAGGGTCGACGCACCTAATCGTGCGACAGAATCGGAGCTAAACATGTTGTTTTATCCTCAACTCTCCAGCGGGAATATTGCACAGTTCCCTCTTATCAAAAGGTTTCGAAGAAGGGTAGTGGAAAACGGTTTGCTGGACGGTACCCGCATTGTTCAACTTGGAACGAAGCCGTTATCAAGGCAATGGGATCTTTCCTATTCCGAATTGTCCGATGCGGAAAGAACTCTGCTCACTGATTTTCACACGACCACGGAGGGACGGCTGAGAGCCTTTTCATTCTTAGACCCCACTGGCAACCTGCTCAAGTGGTCGGAACAGTTAACGAAATCAGTTTGGACGAAAGATGCGGGGTTAGCCATCACTGAGGGAATTTCGGCACCTCAAGGCAGCAGCAGAGCGTGCCGTGTGACTAACTCAAGTTCGCTGGTGCAGTTAGTGAAACAAACAGTCTCTGCACCAGCATCTTTCACTTACTGCTTCAGTATGCAAGCACGAGCAGTAGAGGCGACGGTTATCAAAGTTCAACTGAGTGACGGGGCCACCAGTGTAAACACTCTTGCAGTGATTGGCACTTCATGGAGTGCCTATTGGTTATCGGCAACTCTTCAGAGTAGTTCAGAGACGATTCAATTTGGAATTGAATTGCCTGCCAATAGCAGCATTGAGGTGTTCGGCCTGAACGCCATGGCTCAAATTGCGCCTGGCGAATATTTGAAAACGGAAGCAGAAAGCGCCGTTTACGGCAACGTGCGATTTGCAGATGACCGGCTTGCATTCACCACAACAGGGCCCAACTCCAACTCGATGAAGGTTCATTTAACAACAACAGGATAACGAGTCCATGCAATCTATAACTGAACAAAAAGAATCGCAGATCCATGAAACCC
>JAYWBH010000785.1:0-2986 GCA_043781815.1 Bryobacterales bacterium
TGACGATGTTTCAGTAACGATAGCCAGGGGACTTTAGGTTCACTGCTTTGAGGCGTGGGCTCCTTGTCCGCCAGAATCAGGGCGAGTTCCCCAATGGACAGGTTGGGATGGTCGGCTGGCAGCCGGTAAAGTAACAGCCAGGCAACTAGCCAAACAAACCCCAAAGCACCGGTGACAATGAAAGCTGTTTGCCAGTTGTAAGTCTTCATCAGCCAGACCACCAGCGGCGGCGCAATCACCGCGCCTACCGATGCGCCGGCGTTGGATAGACCATTGACGAATGCCCGCTCCCTTACTGGGAACCATTCCGAAGTCGCCCTGGTGGCAGCCATAAAGTTACCAGGTTCGCCCAAACCCAACAACATGCGGCAGGCTCCAAATTGAACTGCGGTTCGGGCAAAGGCGTGCAAAATACTACTGGCAGACCACCACACCATAAATGAACTTAAAGCGCGGCGAGTTCCCCATCGGTCCACCAGCACGCCTGAGCCAAGATACATCAGCGTGTAGGCCACCAGGAAAGCATTCAGAATGTTGGCGTACTCAACTGGAGAAAGATTCAGTTCCTTGGTCAGCACCGGGGCAACCACGGCCAGCGTCTGCCGGTCAATATAGTTGATCACCGTTGATAGAAACAGCAGTGCGGCAATCCACCAGCGGAGGTTGGGAATCTTCATCGGACTTACGGTAGCACACTGTTCGAAATATTTCAGATTTCAGGTGTCACAAGACACGAAACGTTGTATTCTGGAAAGACTCCTATTATGTTACATGGCGTTTACCCCATTGTCGTGACCCCTTTTTACAGCGATGGGTCTGTGGATTTCGATTCTCTGGGCCAACTGGTGGACTATCTTTTGGCACAAGGTGCCCATGGTCTTGGTCTGTTCGGAAACGCCAGTGAAGGCTATACCTTGTTGCCCGCGGAACGGATTGCCATGCTGCAGTTGATTGTAAAGCGGGTGAACGGTCGCGTTCCGTTGGTGGTGAGTTCAGGACACACTGGCGCCGATGGTGCCGTAGCGCTCAGCAAGGAAGCGCAGGACATGGGTGCCAATGCGTTAATGGTGCTTCCTCCTTACTTATTGAAGCCCGATGCGGATGGGCTAATTCACTACTACTCGGCTATCTCAAAAGCTGTGACCATCCCAATTATGGTGCAGGACGCGCCATTGATGACCCAAGTTGCTATGCCCGTGGCGTTGCTGGCACGCATGGCTCGCGAACTGGAACATGTCAGAGCGGCCAAAGTTGAGGCACCGGCTACCGCTCCTAAGGTTGGAGCGCTGAAGATTGCATTAGGCGACGATGCCCTGAAGTTTCACATTTTTGGCGGACTGAATGGCCAGTTTCTCATTGAAGAGTTCCACCGCGGGGCAGTGGGCACCATGCCTTCCAGTGACCTTACTTCCACTTACGTGGCTATTTGGAATCACCTGGGACAGGGTGAAACAGCACAAGCGTGGAATCAATTTCTGCAGGCGCTGCCGTTGATCCGTTACGAATTACAGCCTGGATTGGGCGTGTCGGCAGTAAAACATAACCTCGTGGCAGCCGGTGTGATCCGGTCGGCTACAGTGCGCAATCCAACACAATCGCTAGATGCAGCAGGGCTAAAAGAATTGGCGGTTTTGCGTGATTTAGCAGCGGTCACTTACAATGCTTGAGTAACTGCTCTGCATAGAAGGCCCCGGCAGGTGACTCTTCATGTTTGAAAAACACATAAACATCTTTGCCGTCGGCCAGCAGGGCTTTGGCCTTTTCGCTGATGTCCACTAACTCCGCAGCCGTATACTCTTCCTTACGCAATCGGAAATAGACAAAGCCAGCCGTGACGCGCTGGGGCACCACCAACTTTTCTGATTCGGCCAGGCACAATGCTACATGGTGTTTTTCCAAAACCTCAAATACCTCATCCACCAGCCAACTTTTGTTGCGGAACTCAAAGGCACAGGGAACATCTTGTGGAATGGAGTCGAGAAATACGGTCAGACGGGGAAGGTCAAGGGACAGGTTTGGAGGCAACTGAAACAGCACTGGTCCCAAACGTTTTTGCATTCGAAGGACGTCAATCGCTTTGAAGAATAGTTGGGAAAATTCGCTCACCTCCAAGCGATCAAAATGGGTGATGCGCTGGTGGGCTTTGGTGACGAAGATAAAGTCCGGTGGCGTTTGGGCGATCCAACCTTCAAGCGTGGATGCCGATGGGAGTCTACGGAAAGTGTAGTTGATCTCCACCGCATTGAGCCGGGTTGCGTAGTAATTCAGGAATTTCTTTTGGGCCAGTTTTTCAGGGTAAAAGTCTGGCTTCCAGGTTGGGTAGGCAAAGCCTGAGGTTCCAGCAAAGAGTTGCGCCACGTCAATTATTGTAGCCCAGCCAATACAAAACTCTTGCTCCGCTGGGGCAAAGGGACATACCAGCAAGCTATCGCAAGCAGTGTGACCAGCATCGCCAGTCCATTAAAAATAAGATTGTACGATCCTGTTTGCTTCAAAGTTTGCGCCAACAATAACGGTCCAATGGCGGAGGCAAATACAGTCATCATCTGAGCAAAGCCTTGAATGCGACCCAGATGTGGACGTCCAAAAAGTTGCCCCCAAACGCTGAAGAACACCACCGTGACCACGCCGCCTGCCGATCCCATGGCAATGCCATATACGACGACGTGCGGGAATGTCCGGACCAACGGCAACATAACCAGAGAAAGGGCCAGCACCGCCATGCCAATGCCCATCACTCGTTGAATGGGCCATTTACCAGCAAGCCAACCGCCGCCGAAATTCGCAGCTAATCCCACTATGGTGCTGATCACCAGAACACTGTGATACACCGCAGCGTCAAACCCACGTTCCCGCAAAATGGATTCATTAAACAATGCGATGCCTGAATAAATCAATCCAAACATGGCGCTGGAAAGTGCAAAGGTCCAAAAGGCGGGGGAATGCATTGCTTGGGCTAGAGTCATCCCCGACCAATCATCGTCTT
>JAYWBH010000786.1:0-9080 GCA_043781815.1 Bryobacterales bacterium
CGGTGCAAGCATGGTAGGTCAATTACGCGGCTTGTATACAGCCGAGCCCATGTCCTGGGACTTTTTCGGTACCAAAGGGCACCTGCACATTATGGCCGACGGTCGATTCCAGGTGACCATGGGACGCAACAAGAAGCCAGAACCGGAAGTGGAATCGCCGAAAGACCTGGATCATTTTGCCGGGTTTGCCGATGCCATTCGGACTCGCAATCCGAAGTTGCTGCATTCGGAAATCGAGGAAACAGCTCTTTCCACAGAGCTGTGCCACCTGGGGAACATTTCGCATCGACTGGGACGAGAGTTGCGCTTTGATCCTGTGAAGAAAGTTTTTGTAGGGGATGCTGAAGCGAACGCCATGCTAACCAGAAAGTATCGTGCCCCGTATGTTGTACCCGTGCAGGTATAAAAGGGTCAAGGTGTAAGTGAGTTCAACAACAAAAGCGATTGGTATAGTTCTAATCCTCTGTGCAGGTTGGTTGGTGGCCCAGCAACCGGCAACCGAACATGGCAAACACAAGATGGTTCCAGAAGTGACCGAGGCGCCATCTCCACTCCTGCCTGCTTTGAAACTGCTGCGTGAAGGAAAGACAGCGGCGGCCAGGGTGCTGTTAATCGAACTGCAAAAAGCTCATCCTGAGGATGTAGAAACCGTCCATCAAATTGCCCGATCCTACATGCTGGATTTCTATCGTGAAACCGATTTCAGCAAGCGGCGAACGTCGCTAGCCCTGGCCATGGAAGCACTTTCTGCGACGCTGAAAAAGAACCCCGATCATATTCCAGCACTGCGTGCCAAAGCCATTATCCATGCCCGTGCCGAGCTGCTTTATTACGACCCCAACCTGGCTTACGCAATGGCTTCGCGCGTCGCGAAATTGGAGCCGAATGCCAATGCTTATATTCTGAGTCTGACGGAGTGGATGTCAGGTGAAGTCCGCTTCAACCAGGAAAGCGAACATCGCGTTCCGCACGATCCACTGCTGGGCCTGGACCGGTCTATTGAACTGCTGGCACATGTAATCGACAATGCCATGCCCTTCAGTAACGAAGAGACTGGCGCGTACTTTGCCATGGGTAAGGCTCTTTCAAGACGGGGCAATTTTGCTGATTCCATCACGTACTTTAATCAGACGCTGACCCGCACTCAAGATCCAAGTCAACGCAATGAAGCGCTGCGGGAAATCGCCACCAGTTACTTCCGCATGGGCGAATATACGCAAGCTGCTCGCAATTTTTATGAGGCTTTGCAGTGGCGGGCTAGCGACGTGGACCGTTGGTTGCTGAAGGCGGCAATGGATTTGATCCCAGGCGAAAAGCCCGCATTGCCGAAAGAAGCTCTGTTCCCGATGGCCGCGCCGAACCTGGCTGCGAATAACATGGCTGCAACCTTGAATTTGGAGTTCAAAGACATTGCCCCGGAACTTGGGGTGAATCGACTGGATGGCAATGGAACCTGCGCCTGGGGCGATTTTGACGGCGATGGCGACCTGGATCTTTTCGTTTCTGGAAGTGGAACATTCATGGCTGTGTATCGCAACGATGGCGGCAAGTTTACCGAAGTGACAGCGGAGGTGGGCTTGGCCAACGTGCCGTCGGGCTACAGCTTGAACCTGATTGACTACGATAACGACGGCAAGCTGGACCTGTATATTTCGCTCAACGGTTGGAGCGGTCCGATGAAAAACAAACTGTTCCATAACGTGGGCGGTCGCTTTGAAGACGTGTCAGCCAAGAGCGGTGCCGATGACGCTGGCAATGGATTTGTTTCCTTGTGGGGTGATTTAGATAACGACGGTTGGTTAGATTTAGTGATCGCCAACGGTGTTTTGAAAGATGGTAGCGTTCCGCAGATTTATCGTAACAATCGTAACGGCACATTTACTAACATGACCAAGGCGGCTGGCATTGATGAACCACCGGCGTATGGGGCCATCGGCGTGGCGCTGGGCGATTACGATAAAGATGGCAAGCTGGATATTTTGATCAACGGTTTGGGTAGCGCGCCGAATCGGTTATATCATAACGACGGCAACTGGCACTTCACGGAACTAGCGAAGAAAGCGGGTGTGGTGCAGCCTCCGCACAACGGTTTTGTCTGTTTCTTTTTCGATTACAACAACGACGGTTGGCCCGACATTCTGACCACCAGCCTGGCACCCTTCCCTGCCGTAGTTGAGGGTTTGAAGGCGGGTTACAATCCAGCGGTGTTGCATCCTGATACCAACCGTCTGTTCCGCAATAATCGCGACGGGACGTTCACCGACGTCACCAGGGCGGCCAAGCTTCACTACCCAATGGGGACCATGGGCGCAGGTGTGGCGGATTTGGATAACGACGGTTTCCTGGACATCTATTTCGGCACGGGAGATCCGCAATTGACGCGGCTGGAGCCCAACCGCTTCTTTCACAATAATGGCGATGGCACGTTTACCGATCGGACGGCGATGACGCCTTTTGCAAGGCTGGGGAATAAGGGCCACGGCGTGACCTTCGTAGACATTGATAACGATGGGGATCTGGACGTCTACGCGCAATTGGGCGGCCACTACCCCGGCGATATGGCCTACAACGCGTTTTATAGAAACTTGCGTGGGAATCGCAATCATTGGTTGGAGATTGAATTGACCGGAGTGAAGAGCAATCGCTTCGCAGTGGGCGCGCAGGTTACGGTGAAGGCTGGCGGAGTGCTGTTTTATCGGGAAGTGAAGGGGAGCGAAGGGTTCGGATCAACCGATCCGTATCGAGTGCATATTGGGTTAGGGAAGGCTGAAAAATTGGACTCAGTGGAGATTCGCTGGCCCACCGGGACATCGCAAAAGTTCAGCGATGTACCGGTGAATAAGATTATATCTTTGAGAGAAGGTGCGGAACGTTGGAATCAACTAAAGTAAGGAAAAATTAGTTATTTGCTGCTTTAGCAAGCTGCATGGGGTAGCGTTCGCGCAGCCATTTTTCCACGATTTCGCGTTGGGTAGCAAGCACCACTCGCTGCCATTTTACCAGCCCGGTGCGCTCACTATATTCCGCCATAACGTACGACCCTTCATTGAGAACCTGGATGATTCCATCCGTAGTTGACCGTCTGAAGTGGAACGAAGAAAGAGTGGCCTGATGTTTTTGCATCTGACTCCTAGGATAGCAAGTCTGATGAATAATGGCTACTATAACAGAACAAAAGGCGAAACTCGTGTCCCTTGTATGGTTTAGCGCGATGACGCTGATGGCCGGCGCTGCTCCTAACTTGAAAGTGGGCGAAACACTCCCTGAACTGAAGGGCGAATTGTTAACGGGACGCGCGGCCGTGCTTCCCACCGCCGCATCGGGCCGGGTGGCTCTACTACTGATCGGCTTTTCGTATGATTCCCGATTCCAAGTGGAAGCCTGAAGAATCCACAAGTGACGTTCTACGAGGTCCCGATGATCAGCGGCATGGCCAGAATGGGCAAATGGTTCATCGATAGCGGCATGCGCAAAGGGACCCCCAAGGCCGACCAGGAGAACGTAATCACGGTGTACGGCGGCGTAGATCCGTGGAAGCAACGGATGGGATTCAAGGATGCCTATTTAGTGGTGATTGATAAAGCGGGAAAGGTCGCATGGAGCCATGCAGGAGAGTTTGATGAGGCGGTTTAAAAAAGTAGTGGCGTCCCCAGAGGGAGTCGAACCCTCGTTACCGCCGTGAAAGGGCGTAAGCGATTGTTTTGGATCATTTCGTATACCTTGGTACTGCCACGCATAACCCCTTAATATGCAGCTATTTGAGCAGCGCTTTAAGTTGTTCAGGCTTGGATGGTTTTGGACCTGATTTCATGCTCCATCGTCACCGTAGCGTCACCGCTTAAAAAAAGGACTCAACCTGTTACTGTCTGGTTTGTTAGTTTAACCCGTGCAATCTCAATTTCGGCTTGGTGAAGGGTGACCCAATTGGCTTTTACTGTGCGCAGCAATCGACGGCAAACAGGCGTTCCAGAAATTCTCGAAGCGAGTCTTTCTTTCCGGGACTTATCCCCTTGCCACATAGAATCACGGATTCCCAAATCGATCAGGAATTTAGCGGCGAAAGCAATAAGTTTGCTTGTTACCTGCTTTCGGTTCGAGTCGATGTGGGTTTGTGCGTGAAAGCTGCCTTGATGCCTACGCGAGCAGAATATTCCATGCGCATAAGGGGTCTTCTTGAATTTTTCCTTTAAGAAATACGTCCCGCAGTACCGGCACTTGCACAGGCTCTCCCTCAAATCGCTGAGCATGATAGTCATAAGCAGCAGGCTGGCTCTTTCCAAAGCACTCTCAACTGGATCTGCCTTCACTTGAATATCGTTGCGGAGATCGATCGCGAAATAATCGGCGTCAGCGGGGAAAAACATTAACCTAGGACTCACTCCCTTCACTGTTTCCCCGAGCAACTTCTTCGAGTCTGGAGCGTCAAGCATTGATCTAAGTTTCGGGTGTTCCCCCTCATCGGTGTACCCAGTTTCGAGCCATTCATCAACATAAGCCTGAAGTTTCGTTGCCACTAGCCGATCAGAGTATCTACGATTAATAGAGGGTATTCCTAACGCAAGGGGAAGCAAGAAGGCTGCCGTACCCTTCTTTGACATGTAGGCTTCCACTCCGATGATCTCCTCACGATTGAGCGATTCGAGGTTCAGAATTCTCATCAGTTCCTCGTGTTCCAGTCGCTTCAAAACCCGTAGAGTGGATATTCTCCCTTCTGTCATTAAAAACATGCTAGTACAATACGCTCTGAAAAGCCATCAAAGATTGTACAAACCTCGCACTCTGATCAGTGATTAAATCCTTTCAGGGAGGAAAGTCGTTTGAATCAAAATCTTCGGCCAATAAAAGACGCTGCGCAGCAATTGGGTATCAGTGTTTGGACGCTTCGAAAAAAGGCATATGAGGGCCAGATTGCCTCAGTGAAAATTGGAGTGAAACTCTTGGTATCTCAATCGGAGATTGAGAGGCTGATACTCGAAGGAACTCGCCCAAGGCGGGTGGACCTTTAAGTGAGTAAGTCGATGCGGGAAAATACGGTGATGGTGGAGGCGGCACAGTGGTACGCCACAAACAACTTTCCCATATTTCCTTTGAAGCCGCGCGGAAAAGAACCGCTGACCAAAAACGGATTCAAGGACGCGACAACAGACAAGGCTTGCATTTCTAGATGGTGGGAAGAATGGCCGGAAGCCAACATCGGATTGCCTACGGGTACGAAGACACGTCTTCTTGTGGTGGATTGTGATCCAAGAAATGGCGGACCGGCGGACCGTGCCGAACTAATCGAACAATGCGGGCCGATCCCTGCAACTGCGGAAGTCCTTACCGGCGGCGGAGGGAGACACATCTATTTTCGGTACGACGGGGGACCTATTCCGAAAACCCTTGCCAAAGGAATCGATCTGAAGGGGGATGGAGGGTACGTGGTAGCTCCGCCTTCCTTGCACGCAAGTGGCACACGTTACGAGGTTGACGATATACGCGGTGCCAAAGCACTTCTGAACCCTGCTGCCCCCCCAGAATGGCTTCGGGAACGCTTAAAGACCGCCCCCTCACGTGCAAGCGTGACGAACACGTCGAACGATGCGATGTGGAGAACCGGGGAGCGAAACAATAAGCTGACTTCATTGGGCGGAACTATGCGGAAGCGCGGATGCACGGTCGAATCCATCCAAGCGGCGCTAATCGAAGAAAACAAGAGGCGTTGTAATCCACCCTTAGACGCATCTGAAGTTCGGCGAATTGCCGAAAGTGTGGCGCGCTACGAACCCGGACAGTCTGAATCGATGCCGCAGGCAGAAGGCGATGGTGACCTGCTGGTACCCGTGAGATGGCCTAACCCATTGCGCGAAGAAGCTTATCACGGCTTGGTTGGGACTTGGGTTCGTATGGTCGAACCCCACACAGAAGCGGACCCGGCGGCTTTGATCATTCAGATGCTTGTGGCCTTCGGAAATATGATTGGACGAAATCCGCACTATCTGGTGGAGGCGGACCGGCACAATACAAACTTGTTTGCAGTAATCGTGGGGCAAACGGCTAAGGGCCGGAAGGGTACTTCACTCGGGCAAGTAAAAGCAATGCTTAAGGCCATAGATGAGCAATGGTGTGAAACGCGGATGATGGGTGGCCTTTCGAGTGGAGAGGGACTTATTTGGAGCGTCCGAGATGAAATTAGGGAAAGTGTTCCTATCAGAGAAAAGGGCCAACTTATCCGGCACGAGGAACAGATGACTGACTCGGGGGTGCAAGACAAAAGGCTTTTGGTCACTGAACCCGAATTTGCGAGTGTCCTGCAACGCGCTGAGCGTGAGACAAACACACTTTCGGCAATCATTCGGCAATCATGGGACAGCGGCAGTCTTCGCGTGCTGACCAAGAAACAAAGCGCGAGTACGACCGATGCCCACATCTCGATCATTGCGCACATTACCGGCGATGAATTGCGGCGGCTTTTGAACAGCACGGAAGCAGCAAACGGCTTCGCCAACCGCTTCCTATGGGTGTCCGCTAAGCGGTCACGCTGTCTTCCCGATGGAGGCGCGTTAAACCAAGTCGACTTCGCAGAACTGACCCAACAGCTTCGGGATGCGGCGGGTTTTGCTCAGAACGTGGGAAGAATGGAACGTGATGTGCGGGCAAAAGCAATCTGGCATAAGGTCTATCCAGTCTTGAGCGGGGGTAAGCCCGGATTGCTAGGGTCGGTCACATCTCGGGCGGAAGCTCAGGTGCTGCGTCTTGCTTGCATTTATGCGCTGCTCGATAGTTCTGCAACGGTTAGGGAAGAACACCTTCTGGCGGCACTGGAGATTTGGCGTTACTGCGAAGACTCCGCACGTTTCATATTCGGTGATGCCTTGGGCGATGCCACCGGGGACGAAATCATCCGCGCGCTTCGTCAAAGTCCGCAGGGTCTGACACGCAATGATATTCGGGACCACTTCAACAGGAACAAGTCTTCTGCGGAAATTGGGCGTGCGCTTGGTGTGCTCCTCGAATACGGCTTGACACGCGTGGATCGGAATAAGGAAGACGAATCACATAAGCGGCCAACAGAGCGTTGGTTTGCTGAAAATTGAGTACGCGGTTAACGCCATTAACGCTGTTGTTCGCCCCCAGGCGTAATAATCGCGTTAACAGCGTAGGGGACACAACGGTTATGACAGACTATTTAATTATTGCGAGAGCCGCTTTGATGGACCTCCCAGAGGACATGCAAGCGTCGATGAACAAAACGCAACTCTCCGACCTGAGTAAAGCACGCCAGTCCGCGCGCGACTTCCTAAATGCCAGTGGGGTCCGACTCATGGAGTTGGACGGTGGGAGCGCCATAGGCGTGTGGAGTGATTTGGATGAACTGGAAATCCGGGCAGCGCTACGAACTCTCGAAATGGATCGTTTGCCTATTCGGCTTCTGGATGGCGACGACCTTCCAAGTAGTTGATCCACCATCGGCAACGGATTGATTGGTGGCCAGCCATCGAGCCAAAGGCATTCTTCGGGCTTGAGAACTTCGTCAACCTGGAAGAATTATGAATAGAAGTGTCTTGAGTGATGGCATCAAAAGCACCAAACACCTAACCTTTCAAGCAATGTTAGTTTACCCGTAGTTTAACTGGGCGAAAACGGCAATCCGCCCGGTGGCTTCATGAAAGCCCCAAGTTGACGCACGCAATGGCGTGGTAGTCCGTGCCGATTCCGGGCGATGTAATCCCTCCGCAAATCTGGGTGGATGGTCTTCATGAATTGTCTAGCGGAAAAGGGGCGAGTGTCAAAACGAGCTTTTTGCGTGTGGGCGACTAGGTGAATCCTCGGCAATGAAGCTGAAGCAATAAAGATGAAATCATACTTAGGTTGAGTTGCTATTATGATGTCGAGAGGAAATCGTGAATCGGCTTTGGTTGTGGGCATCGATCTTGACGTTAAGTTTTGGTGTATCTTTCGCTCAACGGAGCGCTTCGCGGCTGCATAGCGCCGCTCAAGATGGCGACAAAGCAGCTTTACAGCAACTGCTGAAACTGGCAGAGGAAGGGGATGGGTCTGCTGAAATGCTACTGGCACATGCATATGAACCTGATGGTCCTTTTGGGGCTGTTTTTAGCTCTGTTTGGGAAATAAAGGGTATTCAAAAGAATTTAGCTAAAGCGCTGGACTTGTATCACAGAGCGGCTGAACATGGCAATGCATCAGCGCAGAGCACGCTGGGCTTGATGTACGCGCAAGGCCTCAACTTTCCAAAGGACCTAGCACGCGCATTCGAGTTGTATCGGGCTGCGGCTGAACAGGGTGATGTATCAGGCCAATTGAATCTTGCCGAAATGTACGCTAAAGGCGAAGGCGTGCCGAAGGACGCAGCACTGGCTGCCATCTGGTATCACAAAGTTGCTGTGCATAGTAATGATCTTGCCCGACCACAAGCGCAACTAAAACTTGCCCAAATGTACGCCAAAGGCGAGGGAGTATCGAGGGATGCGGTGCAATCGTTCCTCTGGTATCGCAAGGCTGCGTTTAATGACGGTGTTGGGAGTTCGGCATGGGTCATATTAGGCAACTTGTATGCGAAAGGCGAAGGAGTGCAGAAGAGTGCGGGGGAAGCTGCTTTTTGGTATCACAAGGCTGCGGAAGAATCGTTGGTACCCAACGCGGAGGCACAGAGAGCGTTAGGAAGCATGTATGCAGAAGGTGCAGGCGTCCCCAAGGATACGCTACTGGCCTACATGTGGTGGAATTTAGCGGCGGCAAGTGGTAACGAATCAGCCAAGAAGAAACGAGACGACCTCGAAACGCGCCTGACGCCCGAACAAATCGCTGAAGCACAAAAACTTAGTAGGGATTGGAAACCGAAGGGTTTCAATCTCAAAAAGTAAAATTAGAACAGATCGACAAATTGGGCATTGAGGATAATCATCCTTGGGGCTAAGTCTTTTCTTATCAGAGTTAATACTTTATCTACAGAATTGGTATTGACAGCGACTCAAAAATACTCTATTCTTGACTCATGACCAAAGTGCATGGATACCTTCGAGTCAGCGGAAAAGGCCAAGTAGGCGGTGACGGGTTCCCGCGTCAGTTGAAAGCAATCC
>JAYWBH010000787.1:0-2980 GCA_043781815.1 Bryobacterales bacterium
TGTTCCTCATCGCCGCCAAAGGAGCCTATAAAGGCTTCTTTCACCCTGACGATTTAGATAACATTTCCTGGACCAGCATCGCTGATTTGAGGACGTTTACAGAAGGCTTCTTCTATCCCAAATACTTCCCCTCGAATTTCCGTCCAGTGGGCCATTTTTATTTCTTTACGCTGAGTCGCTTCGCTGGATTGGACTTCACGCCCTACGTTGCCGTCATCCAAACATTTCATCTAATCAATGTTTGCTTGCTGTGGATACTTACCGGTAGCCTTGGGTTGCGCACCTCAGCCCGTCTGGTGGCAATTATCTTTTTTGCATTCCATTCTGCCGTATTTGATATTTACTATCGGCCCATGTATATTTTCGACCTGATATGCACAACGTTCTGCCTGCTCACCATTGTGCTGTGGCGCAAAGACAGGTTCTGGTTCAGCCTGCTGGCGTTCTGGTGCGCATACAAGTCCAAGGAACTGGCCATCCTGCTGCCAGTTGTGCTCACTTTGCTCGAATTTTGGTTCGGATCTAAGCGATGGAAACGGCTGATTCCTTTCTACGTCGTGTCCCTTATCTTTGGTATTCAGGCATTGGTTCTGCGCAATCCCCAACCAACAGCATACAGCTTAGTCTTCACCCTGGAGGCCATTAGGACCACGTTCGCTTTCTACGCGCCGCAGATATTCTTGGTCCCGCTTCTACTGGTTTTACCTATCTTCTTGTTCCTTAAAGATCGTCGGGCATACTTCGGTTTGGTAATTGCCTTCCTATTGTTCCTGCCCATGTTCTTCGTACCTGGCCGCTTGTACGGCGCTTATCTATACCTTCCCCTGGTCGGCATTGCACTGGCATTGGGGACACTGGCAGACCGCTCCAAGCTGACCGCTGGCATCACCCTGGCTGTTACTTGTCTTGTCTGGCAACCCGTCCAATACAAGCTGTTGCGGGAGTACCGCAAAACCATGCTGACAGAGGGTGACAATCATCGCGCCTACATTCGTGGACTTCGACAAATTGCTTTGGTTCAACCAGGCATAACTCTCGCCGTGGTGGAAAGCGCCCCCGAAACAATGGCCTTTTGGGGAACCAATGGAGCCCTGCACTACATTTACAAGAATCCCGATCTGAAAGTGATTCACCTGAACCAGGGATTTCCCGAAAATATTTCGGCCAAGGAAAATTTGCTTTTGCTCGGCTGGGATGCGTTCCACCGTCAAGTCAATTTCATTGCTCATCGAAAGGACGAACCGGAAGCATCGGTCATCACCATGACTGCCTTAACCCCCGTTTGGCAGTTGGAACAAGGCTTCTTCGGCGTGAATGGAGGCTTTTCCTGGACGGCTCCAAAATCGCAGGCAAGGCTGGGGCGGCCCGCCGGTGCCAGAGCATTCGATACAACGGTGAACATTGGGCCAGCCTACATTGAGAAGGTGAAGAACTTAACGTTGACCGTAAAGATCGATGGGGAAATTGTGGGCCAGCGAACTTTCACCAAAGCGGGCTGGGAACGCACAGAATGGCCTGTTGCACTGCTGCCAGAAGGCACCGTAAAAGTGCAATTTGAAGTAGATCACCCACTAGCCACGTTCGATGGGGACAAACGGATTTTAGGCATCCCCATTGTGAGCTTCGGATATTTACGATAGTTGGCATTAAGATAGACGAATGACCCAAACTATTGAGCCTTGTCCTGTAGAAGAAGCGATCAAGATTATTGGTGGCAAATGGAAGTTGTTAATCCTACGGTCGCTGCTACTGATTGGGCCACAACGATACAACGAATTGCTCAATACTGTGACCTCTATCAGCCAAAAGGAACTCACTCGAAATCTGCGGGAGCTTTCCGATGCGGGGTTGGTGGTGCGGGATGCTGGCGCAAGCGGAGTGGCTCGATACAATCTCAGCAAGTCTGGAAAGGGTCTGATGCCGATGTTCAAGAAGCTATTGACGTGGGGGCAGAAGCTGTTGAACACCCGTTAGCTTACGCACCTTGTGGTGCGTTGACAAGCAAGTAGTTTCCAGGACAAGAATAGGTTCAACTATGAAAGCCTTTTCTGTAACGAAATCCATTCATGCCCCGCCGGAAACGATCTGGGCCTTGCTTACCGATGCCTCGGGATACGTTTTATGGAACAACACGGTGGCGAAGGTTGAAGGGAAAATTGCTGTTGGCGAACGCGTGACTATCCATCCGAAAATCAATCCAGGTCGGGCATTTCCCGTGACCGTATCGGAATTCCAGCCAGCCCAGCGAATGATGTGGACGGGCGGAATGCCGTTGGGCATCTTTAGAGGCGAGCGAACGTTCACGCTCAAGCCGCAAACCAACGGCGATGTGGAGTTCTTCATGCGCGAGGAATACACGGGATGGATGGCTTGGCTGATCGGGCGCACCATTCCAGACCTTCAGCCTGCATTTGACGAATTTGCGAGTGACTTGAAACGCGCCGCAGAAGCAAATAGGAGCTAGCTAGACATGGCAGAACCAGCAGGAACCAAGGCAAATCCGTGGAGACTGAAGACCCCACCGGGGACGTCCGAATTTGAAGGATATAGGGATGAGGATTCGAGTCCTCCTGCTCTTGTGATTCAGGTGGGGTCAACCCAATTGCGGTATCAACTGCGCTGTATCGAAGACTTGCACGAAATGTTGAAGGCGCATGGCGATTGGATGTTGCTGGGAAGCGCCGATGAGCAAAAGCCGGCGTCCGATGGCACGGTGGAGGCATGGGCCAGGTCGCCCAATAATCCGGTGTCCGGGTGGTATGGCCTGAAGAAAGGACTTCGCGGGCGTTTCGCGATGTACGTGCCGCCAGTATTGAAGTTGCTCAAGTTGGCGGAGGTCGAGGAAAATCCCCGCAATAATCGTATGCGGGCGATTTAGAGTTACTCGATAGGACTCAAATTGCGAAGGACCGACCGGGAGGTCGGTCCCACCTTTAAAAAGGGGACGTGACCACCATTCACTAATTAAAATTAGTGAATG
>JAYWBH010000788.1:0-2979 GCA_043781815.1 Bryobacterales bacterium
AGTGGCTTTGAACGTATTCCCAGCACCATCATTTTCTTCCAGGTGCTGTTTGGCGATTTCAAATTGCGGTTCAAAGCCATACTTCTGTTTGATCTCCTGCCGAATATTGGGGACCGATTCAATCATCGACAGTTCGTATACGGACTGCGCATTGTCGGTAACCGGACCGTAGGAATCCACGGCGATGGTAACTGGACCCATACCCAGGAATCCGAACGCCACCAGACCGAAGGCGAATACGGCTGGTGCTTTCATTAAACCGCCCATACCCATGGAAGAAATGTAGTAGGCAATGCTCATCAGAACCATGATGGTCATGCCCAGCCAGTAGGCGCTGAAGTTGCCGGCGACCAAGCCTGACAGGATGTTGAGCGATGCGCCGCCTTCCCGCGATGAAATTACAACTTCCTTTACGTGAGCCGATTCCGTGGATGTAAATACTTTCACAAGTTCAGGAATGATGGCTCCGGCCAAGGTGCCGCACGTGATCACCGTGGCAAGTTTCCACCACAAGGTTGGGTCGCCGCCAAGATCGGGAATCATCACGCTGGAAAGAATATAGGTCAACGCTACAGACACGATGGAGGTAAGCCAAACCAGGTTTGTAAGCGGAGCTTCAAAATTCATCTTGTCCACATTTTGATATTTCGACTTGGCCATAAAGTCATTCAGGAAGTACGAAATTCCGCTGGCCACCACCATCATCACGCGCATCATGAAGATCCAGACCAGGAGTTGCGTTTTCACAGCGTCGCTGTTGACGGCCAATAGAATAAAGCTGATTAGGGCAACGCCGGTAACGCCGTAGGTTTCAAAACCGTCGGCGGAGGGACCAACAGAATCGCCGGCATTATCGCCGACACAATCGGCGATGACGCCAGGGTTGCGGGCATCGTCTTCTTTGATGCCGAAAACGATTTTCATCAGATCCGCACCAATGTCGGCGATCTTAGTGAAAATGCCTCCAGCAACGCGCAGGGCCGAAGCGCCCAGAGATTCACCAATGGCGAAGCCGATAAAGCAGGCACCGGCAAAGTCACCAGGAACGAAAAGCAGAATGAACAGCATCAATAAAAGTTCCACTGAAATTAGCAGCATGCCAATGGACATGCCTGCTTCCAGCGGGATGGCGTAACAGGGAAATGGTTTGCCGCGAAGGGCAGCAAAGGCGCAGCGGGAATTGGCAAAGGTGTTGACGCGAATGCCAAACCAGGCCACTCCAAAACTGCCACCAATTCCGATTAAGCTGAACAGCAAAATGACAAACACTTTAAAGGGTTCCATCCCTTGCAGGACAAGGAAGTAGAAAACGATGATTGCGCCAATGAGAGCTTCAAGGATCAGTAAAAATCGGCCTTGGGTTAGCAGGTACGTTTTGCAGGTTTCATAAATCAGCTCAGAAATTTCCAGCATGGATTCGTGAACTGGCAAATTTTGCAACTTTTTGTACATCATCAAGCCGAATAATAATCCGGCG
The DNA here is from genome assembly GCA_043781815.1 of Bryobacterales bacterium. Lineage (GTDB taxonomy): Bacteria > Acidobacteriota > Terriglobia > Bryobacterales > Bryobacteraceae > JANXSF01. The sequence continues at coordinate 1,478 of JAYWBH010000788.1, forward strand.
GCAGAAACGAAGAGGCCGATCATTAACAGGGATCGTCCATCCACTCCGCCAAAAAACTTCGCCTGACTTAGGTCAGGTAAAACAAGGTTCGCTTCACCACCTCCGCGATGCGCTTGTCCGAAAGCAGGCAAGCCCATTAACGCGATCAGGGTGGTCAGAAGACAAGTAATAATACGGCGACGGAATCGGACCTGTAAGGGTACTGTTAGCCCGGCTTCGACGCGGAAGTTGTTATCCATTCGTTAGTTTCCTCCAAAGTTCGGCCCACTGGTTAGGAGCCAAGGTAATACGCTATCAAGTTAATGTAACAGTAATCAATAATTGCCGCACTACCGAATCACCAGGCGCTCTATTTTGGGAAATTTTATGATACTATCCTGAAAGAAAAGCTTCGTCATTCGTATCTCGAAATGCTTCGCATCTCTCATGATCAAATGAACGTATTTCGGTCCGCCCTTGTGGTGGATCTAGAAGACCGTCTTTTCAAACACGCTTGCTCCAGCTATCCTGGACCCTTCGCTGTATTCGGCCCCCAATGCTTTCGCACTCTTGTTCAGTTGGCCATGCAGAAGGCTTCTTTTTACCAGATTGTTTCTGAAGCAGGACATCGGCTTATACTTCGCCTTATTTTGGAATGCGGCGTAGATTTCGATTCTGATCCTGTGCTGGGCTGGGCGGGTCCGATTCTTGCGACGCAATCCGGGGAATTTCAGCGCATCACCCAACTGGCATCTGCCGCCGATGAGTACTCGTCGAAGACCGCCTCTTCACTGCAAGAAGCCACGTTAAACTTTGCAAAGTTTCGCACTGCTTGGCCGGGTCGTCCAGCGCCGGAAAAGTACTTAAAAGAGCTTCGTGGTTGTTGCACCGCACTCTTTCCGGCAAAGGCTGAACTGGTTCCTGATGCTGCTTGGCCCTTGTTGATTACAACAGCCACAGCAACTGCTGCGGACCATGGTTGGCGTACGCGTACGGCCCATGCTGTACTTTTTGGTCTTTACTTCCTGGCTGGCTCTGGATTCCTTATGGACCCGCGCTTCGCCTTCGTGTCCGCTATAACAATTGAGCCACCAACTGATGCTGGCGAGGTCCTGCATCAAACAGTTAGCAGCAATTTTGAGCGCTGGTATGCGCGAAGAGAGTAAAAATGTCCTGGTTTGACAGCCCTCCCTCATCCGATGCCGGCGTGCCTGAGTCTGGCGGCGTTTCCAGAGATCCCACATCACCGGTGGTTGCTTGCAGGTGCGCCTCTTCGTTGAGAATTATTGGATGCCATGCCGTAGGCGTCAACGGAACCATTCGATTGCAAGCGGAAGCAGACTGTAGCGGAGGAACCTTCCATTGGACTAGCTCCAGCACTAGAGTCACGTTGACCAACGTCGATAGTAGCAATCTTCACATTCAAGCAGGTGCCCAACCCAGCACAGGCCGCGATGCGGAAACGATCACCGTGCAATGGACCGGTTATGATTGCAGCCCGCTCTCGGCCACTATCAACATCA
>JAYWBH010000789.1:0-9064 GCA_043781815.1 Bryobacterales bacterium
TTTTCAGCCAGGGAGCGAGCTGCTGTTTTATCACCCAGCTTTTCGAGAAGGTCGGGACTGGGTCCAATAAATGTGATGCCATGTTGTGCACAAGCTCGGGGCAGGGCAGGGTTTTCCGATAGAAATCCATAGCCAGGGTGAATGGCATCCACACCCTTTTCGGCGGCCATGGCAACAATGTTATCCACGTCCAAGTAGGCTTGAACAGGCCCTTTGCCCACCCCGATGAGGTAGGCTTCATCAGCCTTGAAGCGATGCAGGCTGAGTCGATCCTCCTGCGAGTAGACAGCCACAGTGCGGATGCCCAGCTCATTGGTTGCGCGAAAGATTCGAATGGCGATTTCGCCGCGATTCAGGGCTAGAAGCTTTTTCATATAATTATAAAAAGTTGAAGGTGACCGAACCAACAGGGTTCGCACAGCGAGGACTGAATCCCAAGAATAACATGCGACGTTTTAACAACTCAGTGAAGTCTTGGGGAAATTTTCCTCACAGGCATGCAACACTTGGCACGTTGAGATCTATCTTAAAGAAAGCTGGAATGGAGTAATCATGAGACGCTTTGCTGTTGTCTATGAAAAAGCAGAGTCGAATTGGGCGGCATACATTCCGGACCTGCCCGGGTGCGTCACTACTGGTGCCACACTGGAAGAAACGAAGCGCAACATTAAAGAAGCTATCGCATTGCACGTGGAAGTGATGCGCGAAATCGGCGAACCTATTCCTTCTACAACCACCGAGGTTGAAGTTGTTGAATTTGAAATTGCGTCTTAAAGTTCCACGATCAAACAATCGATGAAACTGCTCTGGTGTTGGCGATGCAAATCCGAAGTACCCATGCTCAACGACGAGGAGTCCGCCTTGGTCTTTTCCAAATACGGCACCAAAGGGCCTGGAAACTTGCGGGAGCGCGTCGATCAGTTTTCAGGCCCTGTGGTCCGTGAATACGAACGAATCACCGGCCATCACGAACCTGACCCGATGGAAGTCTGGCATCACCGTTTGGCGCTTTATGGAAAGCCTTGCCTGAACTGTGGCAAACCACTCAGAACTCCGAAAGCAAAATTGTGCGCCGCCTGCGGTCGCGCGGCAACATAACAACTCCATTTTTCCTGGAACGTTTTCCGGTATCATTCGTACTAAGCAATATCCCCTTGGAGGTGACCCCCATGTCCCGATCCCATTACGCGCTCTCCGTCTTACCTGCGCTCTTCATGCTCACCGGTTGTGATGCCGACGAGGTATTTGCCGGCACGCAAGAAAAGCAGGACTTCCACTACACCAAACCGCTGGCTTCCGGTGGACGTTTCTCTATCGAAAATTTCAATGGTTCGGTGGACATCACCGGTTGGGAGAAAAATGAAGTCGACATATCCGGCACCAAGTACGCTAAAACCAAAGCCATGCTCGACGAAATGAAAATTGATGTGCAGTCTTCTAACGGTGCAGTCAGCATCCGCACCATTCCCCCTGTAGAGAAATGGAATGCCAATGCTGGTGCCCGATACAACATTCGGGTCCCCTACAAAATATTAGTGGAACTGGCAGCCTCAACCAACGGCAGCATCCATTTGGAACACTTGGAAGGTGCGGCCCGCATTCGCACCACCAATGGCGGAGTTCGTACCCGATCACTGAAAGGCAACCTGGAAATCAACACCACCAATGGAAACGTAGATATGTTCGATGTTACCGGTGGCGCCAAGGTCACCACCAGCAACGGTCACATTAACGCAGACAATCTGCACGGCGAATTCACGGCGAAGACCACCAATGGCGCTATTTCCGCCCGATTATTCGACGTCCCAGTAAATTCGCTGGTTAAAGCCTCCACTTCCAACGGCGGCGTGGATCTCACGTTCGACCAAGTCCGGTCCGACGTGCGCGCTTCCACAACCAACGGACACATCAACGTTCGACTTCCCTCCAATGTCAATGCAAGGGTGGATGCCAGCACTCACAATTCCAGCGTTTCCAGCGAATTGGATGTGAAGTCCAGCGGCAGTTGGTCTAAAGGTCGTCTGGAAGGGGTGATTGGTTCTGGCGGTCCACACTTGGAACTGTCCACCAGCAATGGCCCCATTCGACTGCTGAAAGGGTCGGCCATCTAGTATTGTTGCGTTGACCATAACCAAACGCCTAAATCCGGGTTTAATGTACTGCACGTCTCAACACGGCACGTCTTTAACTCCCGTCTTTAACTGCGGGGATGAGGTTTACTTTATGCGCTGTAAAATAGGCTTGATATTAGCCTTGGCTGCCTTCAATGCAGTGGGTCAGCCACCAAGCCCCCCGAACTCGCCGAGTTCAGCAAGTAACGACACGGTAGTGTTTCGTTCCGACGTCGGGCTGGTGCGCGTCGATGCCCAAGTGCTGGATGGCGGACACACATTGGCTAACCTGATTGCCCAGGATTTTATTCTGCGCGACGAAGGCAAAGTGGTTGAAATCCGCAATTTTGCTCGCGAAAATATGCCACTCGATGTGCTGCTGCTGATCGACGTCAGCGGAAGCATGCGCCCACACGTGGAGCGGATCGCCTCCGCATCCCGTCAGGCAATGCAGGTATTGAAGGGCGAAGATCGAGTAGCGATCATGGTTTTCGACCGGCAAACTCGGATGCGAATGCCTTTTCTTGGGGTAGGTACCGTGGAACAGGAATTCCAATCGTTACTCAGGCAGGAAAAGTTCAAAGGTGGAACAGACATCACCCGGGCTCTGTACGACGCTGCCGAATTCATGGGCCGTTCCGCTCGCAAAGAAGCTCGCAAAACAATCATTATTGTCACTGACGACCAGACTGAATCCATGTTTCAAGTAGACGAATTCGGGGTTGGGCGCGCCTTGGCCAATTCCGACACAGTATTGAACGCACTGCTTGCCCCTGATGCAATGCGCGGCAGCAATAATTATCCCAATGACGATCGACGCGATGATCGACGCGACGACCGTCGCGGCGGAGGGCAGCAGCGGGGCGGTAATCAAGGTGGTGGGCAACGGCGTCGTGGTGGCTTGGGTGGAGTGATCTTTGGCCCGATGCCCGGTGGTGGCGGCTATCCCGGTGGTAACGGCGGTGGTAACGGCGGCGGCAACGGTGGCGGTTCACCTCGAAATGGCGGGAGCAATCGTGGAGGCATGAATGGCCCAAAGACCAAGTCTGCCGGCTCAGAACAGATTGCCCACGCATCTGGTGGCGATAGCTTCCCGGTGAGCGATGCCTTAGCCCTGGAAAACACTTTAACTCGTATGCGGCAGCGTTATACGCTCTTTTTTGTGTCGCCGTCGGAAGCTCGTTCCGGCCAGGAGCGCAGTATTAATTTAGAATTGACGGAAGCAGTTCGCAGTCGCTATGCGAATGCTGAAGTGCGCTTCCGCCGTACCTATTTTGCTGCGGCAGGTTCTGGCCCTGCGGAACCAACCTATGTCCCGAATGAAGACCGTCCCGTTTTCACCCGACCCCGTAAAAGCAATGATGCAAATCGTGATGTGGATCGTCCAGTTATTGGGCCGCGTCCAATCTCTGACGGGTCAGGCAGTGGCCCGCGCGGACCCAATCCGTCTCTTGGCGGATCCACCACGCCCAAACCGGCACAAGTGGAAGCTCCTGCTGCCGAACCAGACCAAAAAGTCGGCGGTTGGCGTAAAGTGGGCGAGTCTGAACCCATTAAGAAATAAAATTAACCTGCATCCAGAACATCTGAACTCCGTTAGACGACGTTTACATAAATGCGCTATATTATTAGGCGTTAGTGCAATTTGAACTGGGAGGAACCAGGAATGAAAAAAGTAACATTAGTTTTTTCGCTGTTCGCAATGAGCACCTTTGCCGCAAGTTGGGAAGGTGTCATCTCCGACGCGAAATGTGCTGAAAAGCATGCTGGCGAAAAGTTGAACACATCTTGCGTTCGTAGTTGCGTAAAGGGTGGCGCAGCCCCCGTTTTCGTAACAAAAGATGGAAAAGTTCTGAAAATTCACAATCCAGATGGTTTGGGTGGTGAAGAGAATTTGGGTGTTCGCGTGAAGGTTGACGGAAAGGTTGACGGCGATTCCCTGCACGTTGACAGCGTCACAAAGCTCTAAGTTCTGAATCTTAAATTCGAGGAAGCGGATGCCATTGCGGTGTCCGCTTTTTTATTGCAATTTGCCGCGTCCAGCCACTGGCCAGATACTTTCTACCGTTTCTCCTCGGATTCCATACACCTGTTCATGTAAATTCATTGCCACGCAAATGTGATTGGGCAGTACGTTCACCCGGTCACCCACCTTGAATCGGTCCCTGGCACCCTTCAGCACCACCACCCCGTGTTCTTCGTTCATCCTGTCGAAAAGGGCATCTTTAGCTTGCGTCACAATGCCGCAACCTGGTTCGGATGACTTGTCCGATGAAAAAGTTTTCGACCCGCCATCAATCACAAACTGATCTTCCACACTGGTGGAAACAACTGTCGTCAGAATGGTTGCAGCGCAATCCTCCCAGCCACAAGCACCGCTCAGAATCACGTTGCGATCATTAAATATGTAAGTTCCTGGACGCACCTCGTTCATCCCTTTCACTTCATGAGCATGCCATTCTGTTGGCGTAGACCCGCCGCTGACAATGCGCGCTTCCAGCCCCGCTGCTGTGAGTTGGTGCAGAGTTTCTTCAATGGCTTCGGACAAAGCAGCCATTTTCCGGGGTCCATCGGCAGTCCAGTCCTTGATATGACCAGGGTAGAAGGCGAAACCTTCCAGGTGAATGCCCTTCAGATTGCTGACATCCTGCGCCAAGCCGACTGCGGCCTTGCCTGGTGTGACGCCCACCCGATGCAGGCCCACATCCATTTCCACTAAAATGCCAATATCCACACCTGCTTTGAACGCCGCCGCTGCAATTCCCTGGGCCGACTCCAAACTGTCTACCGATATGGTTAATTGAGTCTTCCTGGCCACTTCCACCACGCGGGCCAGTTTCAGGGCACCAATTACAGGGTAGGCAATCAGCAGTTCCTGAACGCCTGCTTCCACCATCACCTCGGCCTCGCTAACCTTGGCCACAGACAGCCCAACGGCCCCCAGGGCAAGCTGTTGTGCACCCAGTGCTGGGATCTTATGGGTCTTGGTATGCGGACGCAGCCGCAGTCCGTGCTGCGCTGTATAATCGGCCATACGGCGCAAGTTGCGCTCCATAATGTCCAGATCAATGACAATGGCCGGGGTATCGAGTTCAGAAATGTGCATGGGCGGAAATTGCTATTTTAGCGCGAAGGTAATCACAAACTTACCCTGCTGCGGATTCTTATAGTACAGCTCAAGATCCTTCACCTTGTTTTTGCCTTCAACCGGGAAATACAAAAGACCTTCTACCGTTTCCGTAGTTTCCTTTTCAATGAGCACTTTCTGCTTCAAAACTTCAAGTAAAGGATTCACTTTTTCTTTGCCACCATCGGACACGGTAGCCTCTGCCAATGCCACAGCCGACGTGTTCCCAACACCGCCACCGTTCCCAGGCATCTGCGAACCACGTCCGCCCAATCCGCCCCAGGTGGGACCGTTGCTGGATGTGCCTGCACCGCCACTGCTATACGTCGTACGGACCATTAGTTTGGCTGAACCGGCAATTTGGCTAGGTTGAAAGGGTTGAACTTTCAGGCCCGCTTTGGAATTCAATAAGGAAAAATCATCGAGCCAGATCTTGATCGCACCCTCTTTGGGAGTGATTTTCACTTTCACAACGACGATGGTTCCGCCCATATCGTCCCCTAAAAGTGCCTTGATTTCGTCTTTATCGACAATAACGGTTGCCTCTGCATCCAGTATTTCATTTCCGCTGCGGCCTGGAAGCGGCTTTTTTTCGGCTGCAAAGATGGCAACTGCGGTCAATGTTAAGAGAAAGGCCCTGCGCATGTCGAAATTATACTCCTTGTCGTCTGAAACGTGTTCAAACTTTACGGTCCCCTGCCCGATATGGTGGGTGTGAGCCAGCTAATGGACAATGCGAACAAGATTTTAGACGCAGCGGAATCCATGCGCGTTGCTGGTCATAAAGGGTCAGATTGGAGCATTCTGGTGGGTTCTGAAGGCGCTATCCACATGGTTTCAGGCTCTGATTGGCCGCTGGATTCATTGCGAGCCCACCATGGCGCCACGCAGGCTTACCGTGTGGTCCAGCAGGATGATCAGATTCAGGTGGAAGGCAAAGACGAGCGTCGGGCCATTGTAATTCGATCTCATCCACCCAATCATCTGCTGAAGTTACTGCTTCCGGAACGTCGGGACTATCATTTTTAGCTTTTGCACTACCGCAACCCTCCTTCACTTTGTATACTCGATAGGTACCAATTTTTAGAGCTAAGGGCGTGTGTATCAACCGCGTGGGAATTTACTCCGAGTAAATTATGCGTTGGTTATACCCCGGTTGTTTCTTAAGCATGGTTTTTTTAAGCATGGAGGAGTGGAATGGGCGTTCAAATTTCGACCCGCAGTGCGGGCGATGTAACGATTGTGGATGTTGCCGGTAAGATTACGCTGGGTGAAGGCTCCAGCGCTCTGCGCGATAAGGTGAAAGAACTTTCCGCAACCGGCGTTAAAAAGATGCTCATCAATCTTGGTGACGTCAACTATATTGACAGTTCCGGAATTGGCGAATTGGTAAGCGCCTTTACCACCGTTTCCAACTCAGGCGGGGCTTTGAAACTGCTGAATCTGACCAAGCGAGTTCATGATCTTTTGCAGATTACGAAGTTGTACACAGTGTTTGAAGTATTCGACAGCGAAGATGCTGCATTGAAGAGTTTTTAGGGCTTCGAAAAACAGTTTTACGAGTGGGTCGGCCAACCGGTCGGCCCTACCCAATTCCCATGGAAATAGAAAAATTAAAGCGGGAACGCGCCGTCGATGCGGTTTACAAAGTTCTCCGTCAGGCCATTCTTAACTCAACGTTGAAGCCTGGGGAACGTTTGCACATTGACCAGCTTTCCGAAAAGCTGGGCGTCAGCCTGACCCCAGTGCGCAATGCGATTCAACAACTAGCTACCGAAGGCCTAGTGGAAGTACTGCCGCGAAGCGGAACTTTTGTGGCCAGTTTGTCGCCTAAAGACGTGAAAGAAACGTTCGACATCCGTTGTGCTTTGGAGTGCTTAGCTGCTGAAAAAGCAGTGGAACGCGTTCAGGCGACAGATTTGAAGCGTCTCAAATCTTTGGTCCAATCGCTGCGCAAACCAGTGAAAAATGAGCAGGATCGTTTGCAGCACGAACGAGACAATAGCGATTTCCATTTTTCAATCATTCGGCTTTCAGGCAATCAGCGGCTCTACGAAGTCTATAACAGTCTCAACGCGCATTTGAAAATCGCCCATATTCATATGGGCATTGATTCAGGCGTCTCAAGGCTTAAAGAAGAGCAGGATGAGCACGAAGAAATCTTCTGTGCCCTGGAAGCTCGCGACGCAGCACGGGTGACAAACGCAATGAGGCACCACATTACCCGTGCCCGCGATTCCCTTATCGCCAGCTTGAAAGAAAAATAAAAAAGTCGCACAAAGGTTGGGTAGTGCGGTCCATGCAAGATATTCTATTGGAATGCGAATTATAAATCCCATGTCTGTATTTGCCCTCTGTCTTCTGCTGCTTCCAATGGCGCAAGCGAAGGATGGCAAGTGGATCAAAATGTTTAACGGCAAAGATCTGAAAGGTTGGAAAGCTTCCGAACGTGCTGACCAATGGAAAGTTGAAAATGGCACCATTGTTGCCCAAGGGCAACGTAGCCATCTGTTCTGGATGACAAAGCAATGCGTCGATTGCGAATTTGAAGCGCAGGCCAAAACCACCAAGGGTTCCAATTCCGGTATGTACTTTCGCGCCGAATTTATGGAGGGGTTTCCAAAAGGCTACGAAGCGCAAGTGAACAATTCCCACACTGACCCCAAGCGCACGGGTAGCCTCTACAACTTCCAAAATGTGATGGACCATCTGGTTGATGACGATGTTTGGTTCACTCAAAATATCCGCGTTGTGGGGAACCACGTCACCATCAAGGTGAACGGTAAAGTTGTAGTGAACGATTATGTGGATACCAAAAATACCTTCAGCGAAGGGTACTTGGCACTACAGGCGCACGATCCCAAGAGTGTCACTTATTACCGCAACCTGCGCATGCGAGAGATACTACACTAGAAGGGCTACATGTCCTCTTCTGGCGCGCCACAACTCGAAACTTTAGGTGATCGCCCCTTTTCCTTTTACCCACCCATTATTGGCGTGGACCACAATGAATGGTTCTATCGGCGTGCCACCTGGTCCGAAATTTTGGTGCACAATACCAAGACTGGTCAGGAAGCGTGGGTGCCTCGTCGTTTTCTCGGGGACGTCTCAAAAATAGATGAGCCGATGATGATCGTCGGCCTGGCCAAGGAATTGGAATTAAAAGCCGGTCAACTTTGGCCTACTGAACGGCGAGTGATTCAAATGCCGCGCCCTGTTGGCCCCAGTCCTGCGGAACCGTTGGAGGTGCGCAAGCCAACCCCTGCCGAAGTGATTGGCATCCGCTCCAGTTCGGGAACGGAATCTAAATTGATTTTGGTGATTGGCGGTGTGCTGATTTTCGGCGTGCTCGGTTGTTTTTTAGCGGTCAGCTATTTTAGTCGTTCACGGGTGGAGTACAGCACTGTGATGCAGGAAGATCTGGGTTTATCGGCTAAGGACGATTATTTTTCAGTCATCCGCAAGCTGGGTCAACCTGCTGACGAACGCTGGAAGGAACCGGCTACCGATCTGCAGTACCGTGCGCTGCATTATCCCGATAGAAAATTCACCGTTATCCTGATGGGGCCAGATCGGAAAAGTGTATTGTATTTAGGTTCTATGAATGAAGAGTGGCGTCCGGTGCATACGGTTGTAAGCCCTGCGCGCGGTGACAGCAGGGCAATGCTCATGGGGTTGAAAAAGTTTTAGACTATTTCTTTTCAACCATCGCCTTCAACTGCCAATACACCGATTCTTCATACTCTTCTTTCAATCGTTCCAGCCCTTCCGTTGAGGCATCGCCTGGTCGCTGCCCTTGCCGCTTTTCGGAGCGTGCCAGCAACAT
>JAYWBH010000790.1:0-24860 GCA_043781815.1 Bryobacterales bacterium
CGATTGGTCTAGCGGCGTTCTGATCACTAATGCAGGTCACGGTCGTCAGGAAATTATCGACGCCATTGTAAAGCAAGCCAACCATAAATTGCTGACCAACTACTGCTTCCCTTCGGCGATCAGAGCTCAACTGGTGGAACGGTTGGCCGCACTGATGCCGGAACCACTGAAGAAAGTTTTCCTATTAACTGTAGGTTCAGAAACAGTGGAGTGTGCCATTAAACTTTCGCGGACGCATGGGGTGAAAGTTGGCGGCAAATCGAAGAACATTATCGTCAGCTTTGAAAAGGCTTTTCATGGCCGCACTCTTGGGTCGCAACAAGCTGGAGGCATTCCTTCGCTGAAGGAATGGATTGTCAACTTGGATGCAGGATTCGTACAAGTGCCCTTCCCCGATGGCTACCGCACAGAAGATACGTCTTTTGAGTTCTTCTTGAACTCTCTTCGAATGAAAGGAATCCCACCGGAAAATGTTGCTGGTGTGATTCTGGAAACTTACCAGGGCGGCAGCGCAGCCTTTGCGCCGGTCCCGTATATTCAGAAGCTGCGAGAATTTTGTGATCGGCACAGGGCTGTGCTGACTTGCGACGAAGTGCAAGCTGGTTTTGGTCGGACAGGAACCATGTGGGGTTTTGAACACTATGGAATTGTTCCAGATTTAACGACCTGGGGCAAAGGAATTTCCAGTTCATTGCCGTTGGCTGCGGTCATTGGACGGCCTGACGTGATGGACCTGCATCCGGCTGGCAGCATGACCTCAACACATACCGGCAACCCAATTTGTTGCGCTGCCGCATTGGCCTCAATTGATGTGATTGTGAAAGAGCGTCTGTGGGAAAATGCTGCGACGATGGGCGCAATTCTACACGCCCGGTTGCACGCAATGAAGCCACGATATCCCATGATTGGAAGCGTGGATGGAAAGGGCTTGGTAGCTGGTGTGGCAATTGTCAAACCGGGCACAAAAGAACCAGATGCAGATCTGACTTGGGAGATTGTTTGGGAATCTATCAAGCGCGGCATTATGATGTTTTCTCCAGTGGGATTTGGTGGAGGCACAGTGAAAATCTGTCCGCCGCTGACCATCAACGAAGAAGCGCTGTTGGAAAGTCTGGACGCGTTTGAAGAAGCGTTTGCAGCCGCTGTAGAAAACAGAATCAAAGCTAACGCATGACGGCACCTACGATTCTTATTGTTGGCGGCGGCATGATCACGCACGACCAGATTCTGCCGACAGTTTATGCCATGCAACGTCGAAATGAAGTGGGCGACATCTGGGTTTGCGCACAGCACGGCAGGACGGTGAGGAATCTCGCAGCGGCCCCATCCATGGTGAAGGCGTTTCCAGGGCAAAGCTTCAAACCCTTTCCCGATCCGCTGGTGGAATCAGAAACTCCACAGCCACGCCTGTTTGAATCCGTCATCGCCGAACTGCCAGCCCGTCAGATAGTGATTGTTGCGTTGCCAGACCAACTCCATTTCGACGCAGTGATGACGGCGCTGCAACATGATCAACATGTGATCTGCGTGAAGCCGTTAGTGCTGACCGCGCAAGAATCTCTTGAAATTGAACGCACCGCTTACACGCGTGGACTTTTCTGTGGCATTGAATATCATAAGCGATTTGACGACCGCGCCCATAAGGCTCGCCGTCTGTATCGCGAGGGGTTGTTCGGCGAATTCAAATTGGGTACAGCGCGGCTGATGGAAAAGTGGTATTACCGCAATTCCAATTTCCAAAACTGGTTCACCAAAGAGAACTCCGATGCCTTTACTTACATCGGATGCCATTATGTGGACCTGGTGCATTTCATAACGGGGCTGCTGCCTGTGGCCGTGGGTTCCTATGGCATTGTCGACAAATTTCCGAATGGCAAAGAAGGATATCTTTGGTGCGACACGCGCGTACGCTGGGAAAACGGTGCGGCATTGAATCTGCAGACCAGCCTGAGCTATCCCAATGAAGGACCCGGCCCGAACACGCAGGGTATGACGCTGTACTGTTCCGGTTCTGGCGAGGGCGCATTGATTGATCACAGCGATCAATACCGTGGCCTGAGCTATACCTTCGGCGTCAAACCCAAAGGCGAAGGGGCCACGTTCTACACTGAGCCAAGTCCTGACTATTTCCAATACAACGATCTGGGTGGTCCGGGTTTAGAGCCCGTCGGCTATGGGGTGCGTTCCGTCGAATTTCTGGTGCGCACGGCGAAGCGGGTGGATTCTTCGATGGATCGGCAATCGGAGCTGAAACAAATTGATGCAACAGGGGTAGTGGCCACCCCGGCCAATAGCCGTTATAACGAATTAGTGGTGGAAGCGGGTCGCATGAGTATCCTGAATAATGGGCGCGAGGTCGCGATCACTCATGGCGAAGTTCCCGGTGTGAGGCTCTTATGACTGAAGAAGATTTGGCAGATTATTTGGAAGGAAGCGGCTACCCGGCGCACTTGGTGCGAGGCGGAAGCCAGGGGCTGATTTCACGGTACAAGAAATTTGTCGAGGAAGTGGAGCAAGGCTATCCATATGGCCTTGACGATTATCGTCGCGATTTGGATTTGCGAGGGGTAATTGAAACCGTAGGGTTGTCCGGCGAAGTGGTGGAAGAAGACGCTCGCTTGGAAGAGATGCTGACCCAGCGCGAGGTTCGAGTGTGGGAGAGTTCGTCAGGGAATCCGAATTGGGATTTCGGATTCCCCCGGAATGCTCCGCGCGAACTGCTGCGCGGTTTGAAGTTTGCAGGTCTGCTACCTACTGAAGAATAATCGAACGCAGTGCTTAGCGGTTCACGATGTTTACGCGGAACAGCGGCTTTGCCTTTTCTTCCGCTTCCTGGTCGAAGGTCTGGGTGGTTTTTGACGGATCGTAATCGCGCCACAACCACTGCATTGCCTGCGGCAATTCGGCCAAGCCATGCGCACCGTTATGAGTCCCCCGGCCAAAACTGAGGTGGAAATCATAACCCATCATCTTCAGCGAATTCGCCATTTGGATGTTCTGCAACGGCCACGATCCGTGGTTATTCTCCAAATCGTTCCATCCATCCTGCAGCCAACTGCGGATGTTGCGTTTGGGTTCTTTGCGAATCTTGTTCGGAAAGACATTCCCGCCATCAATCACACCGGGCTTCCATTGGATGCTGGTGAAGCTGCCAATGCGACTCAACACGCGAGTGAATTCATCGGGGCGAAACCACGCAGCATTGAATGCACAAATGCCGCCCGAAGAGTTTCCGGCAATCGCCCGGCTATAGCCGTCCTTGCGCAGATTATATTTCTTGGCGACTTCGGGAATGATTTCTTCCAGTAAGAAGCGGGCGTAAATATCGTTGACCGTATCGTACTCGATACTGCGCCAAGCTTTGTCCCCGACCTTGCCCGGTGCAATGAAAATATGAATCATCACGGGAATCTTTTTGTCTTGGGTTAAGTTGTCGAAAACAATTTGCGACCGGCCTTCGCGCTGCGTCATGCCCTGGCCGTCCTGCCAGATCATCACGGCTGCGGGTTTTGAAGCGTCATATTGCGCGGGAACATAGATCCAGTAATCGCTAAGCAAGCCTGGATAGATCTTGCTTGCCTGTACGATTTTCTCGGATAGAGTTCCTTTGGGGACACCGGCGCGTTCATAGGAATCGGGGCCAAATGCTGGAATGTCGGATCGACCGCCAAACTTTTTCCCATCCACTTCATAGTGGAAGGAATGCACTGTTCCTGTTTCCAGGTTGGCGTTAGCCGTCCAAATCCCTTCGGCGGACTTGACCAGTTTAGGCCCAGGGGTTTCGTCCAGGAACAGACGAGGCTCGCGGTCCATGCGGATGGCGAACAGGAACTTACCTTGATCGGAGGCAAAGGCCGTGCCGTTCAATACTTCTTCTGGTTTCAGATTGGAAAGCGATTGGGCTGCGAGAGTCGCGGCCAAGCTAAGAGATGCGAGTAAAAATCGTGTCAATAAGGTGATCCTTCAATTGTTTATCAAAGGCCGAAGTGGTTTGCCTTGGCCCAACTGCACTGGTATTGTATGCCACTGCATAGGTGGTGCGCGAGGAGGGAACGATTCCGATACGCGAAATAAACGCATTTTGATCGCCCATGTGGCCGACCATTTTTAGATTGGCTCGTTTGGTGATGAAGAATGAGAGCCCCATAGAATCGCCATCAGCGGGTAGAATCGGTCGCCACATCTCCTCAAGAGAAGAGCGTCGTAACAAGCTGGGACCATGCCCGGCGAGCGATTGCAGATATAGCAGCATGTCGGGTAACGGTGCGTTGAGTCCGCTGTTCGACATGGTAGCACCAGTCTCATAATCGAACGAGCCGGCGGTCAAACGATTGCCGTCACGATAATAGCTGTGGCTGCGGTGCGGGAGCATTTCGGGTGATGTCTTGTCAAAATAGCTGTCCTTCATACCGAGTGGGTCGAAAATATTTTTCGCGATGTAACGGGCAAACGGGAGGCCACTCAAGCGCTCGATAGTCCGGCCAAGGAAGAGAATACCCAGGTTCGAATAGCTGAATCGGCTACCTGGCGGGAAAAGAATGTCAGTCTCAGGAAAAGTGGCAACCAACTGTCCCCAGGCCCCGGGTGCAGTGGGATTCCAAATTCGGTCAGCCCACGGCCAAGTAGCTGCCCGAAATCCGGCGCTATGACTGAGCAAGTGGCGGAGCGTGATCCGAAGGATGGGACCGTAGGGGTCACGAACCATGGCGACCTCCGGGCAATGTCGCAGAATAGGATCGTCGAGTCCTAGAGATCCCTTGTCCCGCAACTGCAGAATGGCGATAGCTGTCATGGTTTTGGTTATCGATGCCCAATGGAATATTGTCTGCTGAGTAACGGGCAGGTGCAGATCCAGATTTTGCTGGCCGACCTGTTCCTCAAAGATCGACTCCCCGTTGTGAGAGATGGCGAGACTAGCTCCGATAATTCCGTTCCGTTCCACGCCGGAACGAAAATATCCTCGGAGAGGAATCTCAAAGGGAGGTCCAATAGCCGCAAGAGGAGCCGCAAAGGGAGACGCGAGAAATGTGCGGCGAGTAATCAAAGGGGGAAGCCTGTTCTTTGATTACAGCAACGCCCAGCGGGAAAGGTCAAGTAGGGGTGCGCTTCTCCCGGTCAAACGAATTCATAATTGTCTTCTTAAGACCAAGACCTCCGCCATTGGAAATCGCTTGGGCCAGTTGGTCCTTGCCCATTTCAAGGATGGAGGAACCCGAAGAATCCTCATTCGGCAAGCCGGTTTTGGTCATCGATTCCAGGAGTTGCCCAATCATTAAGGCTTCAAACTGGCCAGCAGCCTCTTCGATTTTCCGATGAGCCTTCCGTGCGCCGTCGGGCTTAATTTCATCTCTTATGTGCATCGATCCGATTGATAAAGTTTGCATTAAATTGCCTCTAGTTCAGCGTCCAGCGCCCCGGCAGCTTTTAGATTCTGAAGAATGGCAATGATGTCGCGTGGAGTAGATCCAATTGCCTTCAAGGCACGCACCAATTCCTCAACAGTAGCCCCCTGGCGCAAAACAATATTCTTGGCTTTTTCTTCTTTCACGGCAAGCGTCGTTTCCGGTGTAACCGTAGTTTGTCCGGCTCCCAATGGATTGGGTTGGGAAACGTTGTATTGCGTCTGAACTTCTACACTTAAGTTCCCGTGAAGGATGGCCGTTGGGGAAATGGTCACATCCTTGCCAAGAATGATTGTCCCGGTCCGTTCGTTGATTACGACCTTGGCCTTGCGATCTGCTTCGATGGGTATACTTTCCATTTCGGCTATAAACTCAACTGGTTTTGCCAAAAACAAAGGAGGGGTCTCCACCGCTACCGTGGCGGAACTTTCTGCCCTGGCAACTAATGTCCCGTCCCGTGAAAACTTTTTATTGATGGCCTCGGCGATGCGCGCCGCAGTGGTGAAATCGGCTTGCCGCAATTGCCAACGGACACGGGATGTAGTGCTAGCCGTAGGTGCAGTCCGCTCCACAATCGCTCCATTGGGAACTCGTCCAGCGGTGGGATGGTTGACTGTTTGGGAGTTTCCACTTCGGCCAGCTACAAAGCCGCCGGTGATCACCGCACCTTGCGCGACGGCATAAGTTTGCCCGTCAGCCGCTCGCAATGCGGTCATCAGCAATTGTCCTCCCTGAAGATTCGTCGCATCGCCAAGGGTGGAAGCGGTCAGATCGATGCGCGTTCCTGGCTGGGCGTAAGGAGGTAATGTGGCTGTGACAATGACTGCCGCCACATTCTTAACTTGTAGTGCCGTAGGACTCACATTGATGCCCATGCGTTCAAGCATATTGGTGACGCTTTGCGCTGAAAAAACAGTCTGCTTCTTGTCTCCCGTACCAGCCAAGCCGACCACGAGTCCATAGCCGATTAACTGGTTGTCCCGCACTCCTTCCAGGGTGGCGAGCTCCTTCAGCCGCGAGGCCCCTTCCAATCCTCGTAGCATTGTCAAAGTTATTACAAAGGACAAGAGTCTGTTCATTAGAATGGCAACAACCCCAGTAAAATACGATACAAGAAGAAGGGTCGCTTCACCGCGTCATTGACCACACCCTTACCATTGATTCTGATTTCTAGAAGGGCCAGTTTATCGGAAGTGATCTGATTACCAGAGGTCAAATCTCCGGGCCGAATAATTCCCCGCACTTCAACAAGCTGCCGTTCTGAGTTCACCCAAATATCTTTCACTCCGCGAACGGCCAGGTTCCCATTGCCCATGACGTGTGTTACATATGCCGTCACTGTTGTCGAAATCGAAGTGGATCGACTGGTTTCGCCAGTCCCCTGCACCTGCGTACTACCGCTTAAACCGGCGAGGTTCGTCAAGGGATTGGTGATAGGCAGTGTCCCCATCAGAGCATTGATTCCGTTCTTGGTACTACTTTTACGAGAAGTGTTCGTGGCACCCTTGGACACGGCGGAAGCTTGGTCGTTGACGTTGATTGTGATTAAGTCATCAACCCCACTTCCTCGACGATCACGCGTAAGATCTCCCAAGAGTCCCCCCGCGTGGTAAGCCGATCCGGGAGTGGGAGTCAGATCGACTGGCCTATGTAGGATCGCTCCGGATTGTTCGAGGTAAGTGTCAAGCGCGGATCGACCTCCATCGGGGTGCAGCAGTTTCTGTAAGGGTCCAAGCGTACGATCTTTGCCCTCGGCGGTAAAAATCATCGCCGCCAAAACAAGGGTCAATATCCTATATTTCAATTCATGTCTCCTTGTGCTGCAGTCTCAGCTTTAGCCTGACCGATCACCTTAGCCGCGAATTTCTTCCGATTATTAGGATTTGAGACAATCACGGTGCTGCCGGTGCGTCCACCCGTTTCGGCAATCGCTTGGGTGATTAGCAGAAGGTTTCCGGAATGTACCTGGAGTTCAATCGACTCTCCAATTTCTACTTCGCGGGCCATGCGAACACTTTGGGCCGAAATGACGTCGCCAGATTTCACCAGTTTGCACACAATCTGTCCGACCAGGATGCCAGCAGGCCGAGTTGTTTTTGGATGCCAGAAGATCCGTTTCTCAGACAAGATGAAATCGTGAGGCCCAATTTTCGTGCCAACAGCTAGATTCCTTGACGCCACCGGAGCAGTTTCATCCATCATCAGCCGCACTTCAGCGGTTAGCGGTAAACTCCCTCCACCAGCAAGCTGCATACTTCCACGCCATCGAAAAGTACCACAAGCTCCTGTAATACAGGCCGCATGTAAGCCATTGCGCAGGAACTGAATGGTACCTTCGGGGGCTCGCTTTGGATAATAATTCAACAGCTCTAACGTGCCCCTTTTACTATCGTCTAATCCTTTGAAAGATACTTCCAATGCCTGCAAGATTGCATCACGAGGGATATCGATGGTAGCCTGCTCCAGACAGATGGATTGTAGTTTCTGCAAAGGACCAACGTTGTGTTTTTGCGCCAGCAACTCCAAGTTTCCATTGGAGACGAATCGGCGAATTGAGGGGATGGGTGCCGCTAATATCCTGATCCCTGGTTCAATGTTGGCAAACTCGGGAATTCTTGTCGTCAAGTCACCAGCCGTAACCCACTTGCCTTTGATCATCAAACAAGGAGGATCGCTGGACGCAGTCAACGGATGATACCGCCCGAAAATAAAAAGCAAAATGAGTAGGTTGCGCATCGATAGCTCTTAACGAGTCATGGTGTTCACTTGTTGATACATTTCATCAGCAGCCTTCACGACTCTGGAATTCGCCTCGTAAGTACGTTGCGCCATAATCAGGTGAATAAATTCCTCTACCGTACTGACATTCGATTGTTCGACGTATCCTTGCATCAGGGAGCCCATCCCTTCTTGTCCACCGGGATTTCCTACAACTGCCTCGCCGGAAGCATCCGTTGGCGAGAAAAGATTTCTGCCGATACTGTTCAGACCTCCGGGATTCACAAAATTAGCCAATTGAATCTGGCCCGCCAACTGCGTTGCCGCTTGGCCTGCTTGCGTATAGCTCACCGTTCCGTCGAGTCCGACAGTAACCGATTGGGCCTCGGCAGGAATGGTAATCTGCGGTTCCAAAATGAAACCATCGGTATTGACTATTGCTCCATCACGATTGAGCTGGAAATTCCCAGCTCTGGTGTAAGCGATCTCACCAGTCGGCTTGCGGATCTGGAAAAACCCTTTCCCTTCGATAACTAAATCAAGCGGATTGTCCGTTTGCTGAAAACTCCCTTGCGTGAAAACCATTTCCGTAGCGGCTGGACGCACGCCAAGCCCTAGTTGTAGCCCCACAGGAAGCACTGTTTCCGCACCCCCGGCGGCACCTGGTTGAATCATGTTCTGGTAGAGCAGATCCTGAAATTGTGTCCGACGCATCTTGAAGCCCGTTGTATTTGCGTTCGCTAGATTGTTGGCAATGTTGTCCACATTAATCTGCTGTGCATTCATGCCACTACCGGCACTGAACAGTGCTCGAATCATGATTTCCTCCGCATAGACTTCATCATCCCGTTACCTTGGCCACTTCTTCGACAGCGTGACGATTCATTTCAGAAGAGAGTGAAATAGCTTTTTGCAAACTTTCAAATTGACGCATGATGTTGACTAATCGGACCGCGGATTGTGCCGGCGAAACATTGGCGCCTTCTAAAAATCCTTGCCGTACGGCGATTTCGTTTACAGCGGTAGTCGGCCCACTCCACTTGAAATAGTTCAACCCAGATTTAGAAACTGATTCGGGGTCGCTCGGTTCAAATAACGGGATGGTGCCCACCGGTTGACCCTGCTGAATCACTTCCCCATTGGAAGTGATCTCCACGCTCAATGCCGGGTCAATCTTCAGTGGCGTCCCATCCGTCTGCAGCAACGTATACCCTTGTGCACTTGTCAGAGCACCCTCTCGACTCAATTGAAAATTACCATTCCGTGTATACAGCTTTCCTTGTGGACCTTGGACACTGAAAAAACCTTTTCCCGTAATTGCTAAATCGAGATTTCTGTCGGTTCGTTCTACTATTCCTTGTGTGAAATCGATCCAGTTCTTGTCCATGTCTGGAATCAAGTTAGGACTGTTCATGGAAAAAGCAGGGTCAGCCTGTGCATCAGCACTAATATATGGAGCAAAACGTTCGAGGTCTCCCTTGAAACCAGAAGTATTGGCGTTCGAAAGATTATTCGCGAGAATATCTAACGATTCGCTTCGTGATCGCAAACCACCAGCAGCCGCAGTTAAAAGTGGATCCACAACATCTCCCCACAAATCTATTTGCAATCCACTCGCCATTCTGTCGGCCCCCAAATGTAATCGTTTACGGTTCAATATGAACCAAAAGTTCCCGATTTAGGCATTTAATTGTCACTTCGAAATCGTAACGACAACTTCTTGGCGGCTCCCCATCATGGATTTCGTTGAATTACAACGTCTTACCCTTTGGCAAAGCGAATGCAATAGAACCCTCGTATGATTCCAGCCCTCTCGCAAGTAACAGTCACTGCAACACGCCATAAATCAACGCAAGTGGTGTCGACGTCTTTGTCCGTTGGGTCCGGGAAAGAGTCAACCGCAAAGGACGTAACCACCAGGTATCCATTTCGCGACATTTTAGAAAGGCAAACTGCGGTCGTACTCTTACCAAAAGCCACTAGGCATGAAAGCGAGCGAGGGGGAAGGCAATTCACAAACAGGCAGTCCGCAAATAGCGAAGCAGCCGGAATAGCGGTCTCCCCGAAAGTGCCAGCCGAAGATAAGACTCCAAAGGGTGCGGTTATGGTGGCGAAACGGAAGAGCAATCTGGAACCTTCCAATCAGACCACCAATCAGACTATGGACGAGGCACCCTTAAATACTAAAATCGACCTGTCTGTAGTGAATCCAGTGCTGCAGTCAGAAGTGCAGCCAGCCACTGAACAAAGTTCTCCGAATGCTATGGCCGCGGCCAATTCGCTGCTTAGCCCAACTGATCCTCTTCCTGAAACTGAGACTGTCATTTCCGAATCGCAAGGCGCTGCGGCACCCCAACTATTGCTAAATCCGCAAAGCGCGCTCATAGAACCAGGCAGCATTCCCAAGGCTCAAACTAGTCCAAACAGAGCGGAAAAAACACCACTCACAGAAGGCAAGAACGCTGCATTTAGAGAAGGATTGATGCCAGTTCCCCCTGAAGAAAAGATGCAGGTTTTAAGGGAGTCATTGGTGGCAATTAACAAACTAGGTTTGGCATTTGAGCTGCGCTTTCAACCGACTGCTCCCGTCTCATCAATGCATGAGCTACTCAATCTTCGTTCTCACTTCGTGCAAGGAGTACCGTCGGAACCAAACTTGGTGGACGACCCTTTTACCGAATTGTTGCGACCGATGGAATCTGCCTTCACAAGTTCAAACATTGCAATCGATTTGTCTTTGAATGGGCAGCAACGAAGCAGGCGAGAAACATCTGACGAGGAACCACGCGGTGACGAAGGAGCCATAGCCAAGAGCAGCGCAATTCGAGAAGCTGACGCATCTGTGGGAGTTAACCCAACCCATGGAAACGCCATCAAAATGACTCTCACAAACCCTATAGCAAAGTCGATGCCAGTGCAGCCAACTGAGCCAACAATTGAAGCGGTGCCGACGAGCAAGCGCACTATCTCTCAATTGGTATTGCGTGTCGGAGAAGAAAGTAATTCTCATGTTGCAGTGCGTCTGAACCTCCATGGGTCTGGACTGCGTATGGAAGTTCTTGGCCAGGATACCGCCTTGCGGGAATCTTTGAGAATTGCCCTGCCGCATCTGGAAAAATCGCTGGAACGCCAAGCCGCTGAAAACGGGTGGCGCGTTTCTGCAAGCTTGCCATCCATAGGGCAAACCATTTCAACCAACTTGTCTGAACCAACATCTGATACCTCTGGTTCGAACCAGCAAGGTTCCCCACGTCGGGATGGGCAAGATGCCCCCTCCCAACAAAGACGGAACCAAACGCAACAGCAATTTAACTTGATCTCAGAAATTTCCAAGACTAAGGAGTTATTCCAATGAACAGGATGGCATTGCTTGCATCACCCGCCGGAGCCAGTAGCCCAGCGGTAACCCCTCCGGCGAAAGCTCCGGACCCACTTTCAGACAAGACGACTTTCCTTAAGCTTCTTGTTTCGCAAATCAAGAATCAGAATCCGCTAAATCCCCAGGATGGAACCCAGTTCCTTGCGCAATTAGCGCAGTTTTCTCAAGTAGAACAACTGGTCGGTATTCGACAGGCTCTGGATGATATGAAGACAGTTGCGTCCAACGCAACATCCAAGGGACTACCCGCGAATTAGGCTCGCAAAGGACAATTACTTTTATGTTTGGATCACTATCAACAGCATTATCAGCCCTTTCGGCCCATTCGGCGGCTATTGACGTCGTCGGAAACAATCTCGCCAATCTGAATACAACTGGCTATAAACAGAACACAGTTTCCTTTTTTGAAATGATGAACTCCGCAGGCTTCAGCGGACAGGGAGAGTCGCAAGTAGGATTCGGTGTTGGTCGTCCATTGACCTTTAGGCAATTTAGTCAAGGCTCGGTTCAAAACACGAGCGGTGCCTTGGATGTGGCAATTCAGGGGGATGGATTCCTGATGGTGAAGAACTCGCAAAATGCGACTCTTTATACTAGAGGCGGCAATCTGCAGGTAGACAAGAATGGCGTGCTTCTTTCTCCCACTGGGGAAAAAATGCAGGGCTGGGTGGAATCAGGTGGTACCCTCGCCACCAGCGGACCTCCGGGCGACATGAACATTCCCATTGGAACACTCCGTCCTCCGATTGCAACTACCAGCTTTTCAGCAGATTTAAACTTAAACGCAGCTGCAACCGCTGGACCGCCTGCCACCACTTTTTCTACTTCTCTTGAAGTGTTCGATTCTCTTGGCGCTTCACATATCATCTCGGTGGCTTTCAACAAAACTGCAAATCCAAATGAATGGAGCTATGCCTTAAGCGTTCCCAATGCCGACGTCACAAGTCCTATCACCCCAGTCACCGGCACACTTACTTTTAGCAGCGCAGGTTTATTGACTACTCCTCCAGTGGTTGGGCCATTTCCCACACTCCCGATCACGGGACTTGCTAACGGCGCAGCCGATTTGAATATCACTTGGAATCTGTATAGTGGTCAAACTCCAAAGTTAACCCAATATTCGCAACCCTCTGCCGTGTCCGCCAACACTCAGGACGGGTCCCCGACAGCACAACTAACCAAAGTCACTATCGGGGATGGCGGATCGCTGCTCGCTCAATATTCCAACGGTGTGCAGACTGTTTTTGGACAGTTGGCCATGGCAACAGTAAGAAATCCCAATTCGTTGATTGCGGTTGGGAACAATAATTTTCAACTAGGAGCTCGTTCTGCAGAACCAGCAGTTGGTACTCCCGGCAGCGGAGGCCGGGGGAGCATCATCGGAGGCGCAATAGAAAATTCGAATGTCGATATTGCCCGGGAGTTCACGAATCTGATTATTTTACAGCGTGGTTACCAGGCGAATGCAAAGACAGTTACGACTGTCGATGAACTTAGCCAGGACACCATCAATCTAAAACGTTAATGCCGTGAACAACTTGCTTAAGCCCGCTGAAGAAATCCAGATGTACGGAGATATCCCAATGGAGATCTGCGTCGATCTTGACCAAGTGATGATGACTCTTGACGAGGTGCTTCACCTTCAACAAGGAAGTGTCATTAAGATGAACAGCTCAGCGGGCGACAACATCAATATCTCGATTGGTGGTGCCCTGGTTGGCTATGGAGAGATCGTAGTCATCGAATTGGCAATGGGTGTTCGCATCACCGGCTTCGATATGGAAAACCGAACATGAACTTTTTCAAGAAATTTCACATCTCAATTCCAATGCGCATAAGGCGAATGGAGAAGCTCGAAACGCTGTCCCTGGGACCCGCTCAATCTCTCCATTTGGTTCGCGTCGACGAACAGGATTACCTGATCTTGTTAAGCGGCGGGCAGCCAGCGATTTTTCCGACTGCCCACTCTGCGCAATCTGGCTTCGCCGCACCTATCCCGGAGGTTGCCTAGTGCTTACCTTCCTGCGCCGAGTATCCTTTGGGGCCATTGTTGTTTGTACTATATTCACCAATATCGCCGTTGCGGCACCCAAACAAGCACCAGTTGGATCCTTAAACTCGCAAATCGTCGGCGTGCCTATGCAAATCGTCGTTTTGCTGACTGCTCTGACGATTCTACCGGCGATAGTCATGTCGCTGACTCCTTTCCTGAGAATTGTGGTTGTCCTTCACTTTTTGAGACAGGCATTGGGCACGCAAACGGTACCGTCCAATCAGGTTCTTGCGGGACTCTCCTTGTTCTTAACCTGCCTTCTCATACAACCGCTGGCGGCCGAAGTCTACACTTCTGCATGGATTCCCTTCGAAGCCCAGCAGCTCACTATGAACGAGGCATTTGAAAAAGCGTCGAAACCGATTCGTGTTTACCTATCCCATTTTGTCCGCGAAAAAGACGTTGAACTATTCCTTAAGGCATCGGCGACACCAGCACCGCCAAACAAGGACAATCTGCCATTGATCGTGCTCGCCCCGGCATATGTGCTCAGTGAGCTTAAAACCTCTTTTCAAATTGGCGCAATCCTCTTCATTCCATTCCTGATTGTCGATGTTGTCGTCGCCTCGCTGACGGTCTCGATCGGCATGGTACAGCTCCCGCCAGTAATGATCTCGGCACCATTCAAAATCTTGCTATTTATTCTCGTCGATGGCTGGAATCTTGTAATCGGGTCACTGCTTGCGAGTTTTCGAAATTAATTATGACACCACACGCCGCTACCGACTTGATTCGCGCCGCCCTCTGGACATGCTTTTGGGTCACCGCGCCATTGCTGATCGTTGGATTTGTTGTAGGCCTGGTGATGAACATCATTCAGGTGGCTACTTCTCTTCAGGACAGCTCCTTTTCTTTTGTGCCAAAAATCACCGCGTTTCTTGTTGCCAGCGTCATCTGCCTACCTTGGATGTCCGCCAAACTCGCGGCTTATACGATCCGGTTATTCTCCGACTTTACCCCTTACACTCGATGACCCTGTCCATTCCCATTCCTCTGATCCTCGGCTACCTACTGTTGCTATTTCGCTCAGCGGGACTGTTTCTGTTCCTCCCCTTACCTGGCCTTACAAACGCCCCGGATTTCCTGCGCATTTCACTTGCGTTTGCCCTAGTCCCGGCACTGTGGAATCAGTTAGGACAACGACAGTGGAACGAAACCCTTCTGGCCGATTTCTTATTGCTTGCCATAGGAGAAACTTTGTGGGGCGTGGTTCTTGGGCTACTAGTCAAAGTGCTCGAAGAGTTCACACTATTGGGAGCCCAGCAACTGGGGTTTCAGGCTGGTTTTTCATACGCTTCCACCATTGACCCTTCGAGTAATGCCGATTCCACGGTATTCCAAACATTGTTGAGTCTCTTCAGTATGTTTTTATTTTTCTCATTGGGAGTTCATAGGCTGATCATCGCCGGGTTCGCCAGAGCGGGCAATCCATTGCTGGACAATTGGACAACCGCGCGGGGTGAGGTTCTGGAAAGCCTTTCGAGGGCTATTACAAGTTCTTTCCAAAACGGTCTTGCCTTTGCGATTCCTGTGGTAGCGGCGATGGCTGCGCTGGATGTGTTGGCGGGACTTCTTGGCAGAATGTTGCCGCAAATCCAGACAGCATTATTTACAATGCCCGCCAAGATGCTTCTTTCATTCGTCGGATTAGCAATCGTGTTGCCCATCGCGGTCACCCGTTACAGGATTTCTGCTGAGACATCCCTCGGTTTGTGGCACCAGTTGTTGCATTTGCCAGGAAGATTATAGATGTCTGAAAACCGTACTGAACAACCGACGCCAAGGCGGCTTCAAAACGCCAGAAAAGAGGGGAACTTTGCGCCAGCAGGCATGGCGATTCCAGCCGTTCAATTGGCCGCATACATGCTGTTATTTAGCTTTGGAGCCCCCATTGCCGCCACTGCGATGGCAAAGATGCTGAGGGTTTTAGTAAAGACCGCCTTCAATCCCAACGCTTTCTCCGATGCATCGCGTTTCTTCGTCCCCGTGCTGACCGCGCAAGCCCGGTTGTTCCTTTTTCCAGCCCTTTTACTCACCGCTTTTTCTCTGATCTTACAACTTACATTGACTCAGTTTGGGTTCTCCGGCGACCGCTTGTTGCCGCAATGGAAAAGGCTTAACCCAATGCCGCGGCTGGCTCAAATGCCAAAGAATGCTATTAGCTCAACGGTCGAATCCATCCTCCTGCTCTCCGCCGCATTCTATCTGGCCTATGGGTTTTACCGGGATCTTTGGTCCAGTCAGTTTCTCGAAGGCGACCGGACGTTTATCGCGGCCAGTATGGCAGGGTGGCAAATGATCGATGGCATGCTATCTAAAGCCGCCTGGCTTGCTCTACTTTATGGTTTCGGAAATTTCTTGCGGCAACGTTATGAATGGGCCAATTCAATGAAAATGACCAAAGAAGAGGTCAAGCGCGAACACAAAGAATCGGAGGGTAGTCCACAAATCAAGTCGCGCATCCGGCGATTACAGCGAGATTTTATGCGACGTCGCATGATGTCTGATGTGGCAAAGGCCAGCGCTGTGATCGTCAATCCAACTCACTATGCAGTTGCGCTGCGCTACGAGTTAGGGTCCACTGCCGCACCGCGGGTCGTCGGCAAAGGCAAAAACTATATGGCTCAACGGATTCGTCTACAGGCGATTCAAAACCAGATTCCGATTGTAGAGAATCCACCCCTGGCCCAAGCCCTTTATCAAGCAGCGGATATCGGTCAAGAGATTCCCCCTCACTTATACCGGGCCGTTGCCGAAGTGCTTGCTTACATCTACCGCATTATGAACGAACGCATCCCGGCTTAGGAAGACATCGACCAGAGAAATGGCAAACAGCAACATAGCAAGTCCCAATTCGGGATCAGGAAAGCAGGCTACCAAGGCACGCACTCCCGCCTGGCAGGAGATGATCGTCCCCTCAGCGGTGCTAGTGATTGTCATTGCGATGATCACACCGATGCCGTCGTTCCTACTGGATCTCCTGATCTCCGCCAATATCACGTTGTCCGTCATCGTCCTATTGGTATCGATGTATATCGTACGGGCGGTTGAATTCAGCGTCTTCCCGACCGTTTTGCTACTTCTGACTCTGTTCCGACTCGCCCTGAACATTTCCAGTTCAAGATTAATTCTACTGAACGGAAATCTTGGAGCATCCGCCGCTGGAGGGGTGATTGAAGCCTTCGGACAATTCGTCGTCGGCGGGAATTACATCATCGGACTAGTCATCTTCCTGGTATTGATCGCCATTCAATATGTGGTCATCAACCATGGTGCAGTGCGCATTTCTGAAGTCACGGCAAGGTTTGCCTTGGATGCTCTGCCTGGCAAGCAGATGTCCATTGATTCCGACTTAAATGCCGGGATGATCGACGAAGCTGAAGCTAAACTACGGCGACGTAAACTCTCCGCAGAAGCAGAATTTTTCGGGGCAATGGATGGAGCATCTCGTTTCAGTCAACGGGACGCAATTGCAAGTATCCTGATCACCGGTATCAATATCGTTGCCGGCTTTCTCATCGGTGTTTTACAACATGGCATGGAGCTGAGGCGAGCCCTTGAAACTTACACTGTTCTCACAATAGGAGACGGCTTAGTGACTGTGATCCCGGCGCTGATGATCTCCATCTCTGGGGGCCTAATTGTAACTCGCGCTGGCTCAGAAGATCGCATCGGGGCGGAGTTCCAGGCGCAGATGATGTCGAACAGTCAGCCCCTATATCTGGCCAGTGCTGTACTCATCGCCATGGCCGCTTTTCCAGGACTTCCCGGCATTCCATTTTTGTTTCTGGGATCGGCGACAGGATTTATTGCCTGGCGGATGAAGCCGGTAACGGATGCAGAAGATATCGCACCTAACCCCAATTTCCAAAAAAACAAAGAATCTGTGGAAACACTGTTGCGAATCGATCCGCTTGCACTTGAGGTGGGTCTAGGTTTGGTGAAGTTGGCCGCTGGTGGAAACGAGTCGCCATTGCTTCGACGGATTGCAGGAATTCGTCGTCAATTGGCCACCGAGCTTGGATATCTTTTGCCGGCGGTCCGTGTCACCGACAATCTTGCGCTTAAGGCT
This sequence comes from Bryobacterales bacterium, assembly GCA_043781815.1. Classification (GTDB taxonomy): domain Bacteria; phylum Acidobacteriota; class Terriglobia; order Bryobacterales; family Bryobacteraceae; genus JANXSF01. Next base: position 17,625 of record JAYWBH010000790.1, read on the forward strand.
CGTGAATATTCCATTTCTCTAAAATCCGTTGAGATTGGCCGCTTTGAATTGCCGCCAGGAATGGAATTGGCCATCGCCGCGACACCGAATCTTCCCCCAATCGACGGTGTCCCAACGAAAGACCCAGCTTTTGGTATCCCAGCGTTTTGGATCACAGTCGATCAAGTGGATGCCGCAAAGTCCAAAGGATATACGGTTGTCGATGCAATCGGCATCATCGGCACGCATCTTTCGGAATTGATCCGCCGTCACTCTCACGAGTTACTGACACGACAAGATACCAAGGGATTTCTGGATCGAGTTGCTGATGAAAACCCGAAAGTAGTTGAAGATTTGGTTCCCAAATTGCTCTCCTTAGCAAGTGTGCAGCGAGTATTACAGAATCTATTGAGAGAACGCGTTTCAATTCGGGATTCCTCTTCCATTTTGGAAGCGCTCAGCGAAGGGGCTGCGATCACCAAGAACGCCGTACTGCTTACTGAATATGTCCGGCAAACGATTCGTCGGCTTCTCATCAAGCCCTATGCCAACGCCAGTGGAGAGATCCTTGGGTATTTTCTCGACCCCGTACTGGAACAGACGCTAGAGAGTGGAATTGATCATAGTGAGAACACTTCTGTATTGACTTTGAATCCGACTACCGTTCGCGATGTTGCCGCCCGTATCACCCGCGCTGTTGGCGCAGCAGATTCGAACACGACAATTGTTTGCGGTTCGGCCTGCCGCTTTTTTGTCAGGCAAATTGTCGAGACGTCGCTTCCCAATCTCGTTGTTCTTGCCCACAGCGAAATCCCATCAGGAATTAAAGTTCGGTCCCTAGGAGTAATCCAATAATGCGCCTCCACCAAATACACAGTAGCGACGTAGAAATGGCCGTCCGTCAAGCACGAGTTGAGCTCGGGGAGGAAGCCATGCTAGTAGCGGTCGAGCAGGCTAAATCTGGCGATTCAAAAAGCTCAAGGTATCGAGTGACCTTTGCCAATCAAGTTATCGGAGCGGAAAAGGATTTGGGTTCTATTCTACGTTCCAGATCCGAGTTCCTCATCAGCAAAGATACGCCGAAACACGGCGGCAATTATGACGGATGGAAAACCGTTCGATTCGAGTTGGCATACTTGGCGGAACAACTAGCGGCTCCAATTTCTTATCCTGGAAATCCCACTCCCGACTTGAACAGTGCAGTAAATTATCCCAATCTGAGATCAATCGAATTACCACCAGGCGGTCAATGCACTGCAATTATTGGCAGAAAGGAATGCGGTAAGACAACTGCGATTCACAAACTCGCATTTCGCGAGACATCGGCTGGTCGTACCGTGGCGGTGGTGCGCGCGTTCCAACCCTCCAGAGTATTTATTCCAAAATTGGCGAGTGCAGGCGTCTTGCAACGCAATGCGACTTCGATAGCAGAACTCGATGCTGTTTTTGAGGAACTATCCGCTGCAGATCTTATTCTTGCCGATATCTCCTCGGTTGTCGCAGACCGAAATTGGCCGATGTCTCAATCATTTCGACGTTGGCTGATGGCAAATGGTGCCACTCTGCATCTGGCGATAGACGCAACTTCTCCACCGTCTCATTGGCGATCCGACGTCATGCAGTTTAGCTGGCTTGAACCGGCCTATTTACTTCTCAGTCATATGGAAAAAGTCGTTGATTGGAAGGAACTGAATCTTTGTATCGAGAGTACTGGTCTCGAGTGTTCTTTCTGTTCGATGGGAGCAACTATGGACAGCCCGATCGAGTGGGCCAAATTAGAACAATTGATCCCGACAACTAAAGCAGCTTCGGCGAACTAACGAAAATTAAAAGACTCCGCGAGTTACTTAAAAGGCAAGAAACCCATGAGCGCACAAGCCGTATCGAAACTAAATACTGACGAACGGGAACATATGATTCTCGACCATCTGCCGCAGGTACGCTTGATTGCGCGAAGAATCCACGAACGTCTGCCTGAAAGTGTCAGTCTGGACGATCTCATTTCTACAGGAACTGTGGGGCTCATCTCTGCCATCGACCATTTCGACCCGATTCACAACGTGAAGTTGAAGACATACGCCGAATATAAAATCCGAGGAGCCATTCTCGACAGCCTGCGAGGAATGGATTGGGCACCTCGGCAGCAACGCAAGCGGGTAAAAATGATCGAAGCGGCTATTTCCGCTATTGAGCAGAGGAACCATCGAGCACCTGGCGAAGATGAAATCGCCAAGGAATTGGGCTTAACCACGGAGGAGTACCATGAATGGCTAGTCGAAGTCCGAGGGGTGAATCTGGGCAGTCTGGAAGGATCTTCCAATGACGATGACAGTCGCGATCTCTTGAATTTTGTTGCCGACAATGAGGAACATTGGCCCAGTCGCTTGCTGGAAAAGTCAGAACTGGAACGGCTGATGACAGAAGCAATTGATCGAATGCCCTTTGTGGAGCGCACTGTCCTCAGCCTTTACTACCATGAAGAATTAACGCTGCGAGAAATCTCAAAAGTAGTCAAATTACACGAATCCCGAGTCTCGCAGCTCAAGTCACAGGCCATCATACGGCTGAGATCCTATTTAGAAAAACGCTGGCCAATGAACCGGGAAATAAAGAAGACACCGTTGCGGCAACAATCGGCATAGCTCAAGACCATGGCTGCAGCAGAAAAACTATTTACGCAATGGACAAGACTGTACGCGGAAGTCCTGACAGCGATGGCGGGGCAAACGGCTGTTGTGACCCCTGTCACACCGGGAGCAGCAGTTGTCGAACCCATCAGTTGGTGGGGGCAAACCTTCAGCCTCGAACCAGACGAACTGATCTGGATCGGCAGTTCGGCAGCCGATTCAACTGAAATCGGCAAAATTGCGCTTGCTGGAGCGGGACTCGATGACCCGACACCAGAGGACATTGAAGGCACATTCCGCGAATTGTTGGGCCAAGCACTCTCTGGCCTTGGTCAGGAAATCGGAAAGCTATTAAAAAAGGAAGTCAGTTGCGCCAAGGGTGGGCCGACGAATAGTCCCGTCGAAGGTCTCCCGTTTCTCTTCCACGTGGGTATAGCAGGCAAGACATTAGGCCCCATAACGATCCAGTTTTCAGAAAAACTCATCTCGTTGATCGATTCGATTCGAACCGCCTCCCCTGTCGCAGCTATCGCCCCCCAACTTGCCCGCACCATTGATGCTCGCAACAGTATTGAACTGCTACTCGATGTTGAGTTGCCCGTTCGCGTCTCCTTTGGTAAGGCCGTCTTGCCACTGAAGGATGTTCTAAAACTTACAACGGGGTCTATTGTGGAACTCAACCGTTCCGTAAATGAGCCTGTGGATATCCTGGTTAACAACTGCGTAATCGCCCGCGGTGAAGTAGTCGTAGTGGATGGAAATTATGGTGTCCGTCTGAATCAAATCGTCAGCCGTCAGGATCGAATTAAGACGGTCAGCTAAGTTCATCCATAACGTTAGATAATTGAATTAATGTCATTTCAAACTTTGTACAGGCAACCCGCTCTTTTTCCCGGTGCACGCGCAACCTATTGGGCGCTGGCTTCCGTTCGATTGATTAGCACCCTACTCCTTGTTATTAGCTCAATCCAGGCCCAGGAGCACACGCCACAAAACGAAAAAAATCCCTTTGCCGGCAGCGTTGAAGCAGCCGTAGCTGGAGAGAAATTATACAAAGCCGCCTGCCAAACCTGCCATGGCGGCAATGGGACAGGAGATCGCGGTCCGGCACTTGCCACGGGAAAGTTTCCACATGGATCTGCCGATGGCCAGATCTTCATTAGCATTCGGTCGGGAATCCAGGGCTCTCAAATGCCGCCATTCTCGAAACTATCAACCGAGCAAGTTTGGCAATTGGTGAGCTACATTCGCAGTCTGAATGGTGCCAATGTCAAAGTAAATGAGGTTGTGGCTGGCGACCCTGCCGCTGGAAAAAGTCTGTTCTTCGGTAAAGCAAATTGCTCGGGATGCCATGCGATCAATGGCCGAGGCAGCATTATGGCACCCGATCTTTCCACTGCTGGCGCGAACGGAGCTCAAACACTTCGCAACAAGCTTCTCAACCCGAACGCATCTCCCTCCGGAGAACTCGATAAAAATCTGGGGGCCACTGTCGCCAAAACCAAATCCGGCCAGACCATTCGGGGTATTCGCAAAGGCGAAGATAGCTTCTCTTTGCATTTGATGGACAATACGGGAAAACTTCATCGCCTGGACAAGCAGGATCTCGCCGATTTGCGCTACGAAGGGAAGTCGATGATGCCCGGTTTTGCAACCAGACTTTCTGATTCCGAAGTGCAAAATCTAGTCGCCTATCTCAAGACCAACACTGAACGAGATTTGTCTCAGACTGTCCAAGTACCTCTTGCTGGAGGTCTCACCTACGACCGGATCCGTAATGCCGCCGCTGAGCCTCACAATTGGCTCACCTATTGGGGGGACTACCAGGGCACCCACGCCACCACCCTTTCCCAAATCAACAAGTCCAACATCAAACAACTTCAAGCCAAATGGTCGGTTCAAATGCCCGGCGATGCGATGCTTCAATCCACGCCCCTTGTAATCGATGGGATCATGTACACCACTGCTATGCCTGGCGAAGTATTCGCGATTGATGCCAAGACAGGTATGGTCATTTGGAAGTACGTCCGCAAACAGAAGATCCTCAATCCCTTTGAAAGTAATCGTGTCAGTCGCGGAGTTGCCGTTTTGGGAAATCGGGTTTTCTTCGGTACTCTTGATGCCGCCCTCGTAGCTCTGGATGCCCGCACTGGTCTTCCTGTTTGGGAAACACAGGTCGCCAACACGCTAGAAGGGTATAGCGTCACCGTTTCGCCTTTGGCGCTCAAAGACAAGATCATCGCTGGCGTAGCTGGTGGCGAACATGGAATCCGAGGTTTCGTTGCCGCTTACGATCCAACTACCGGCAAGGAGCTGTGGCGTTTCAATACGGTTCCTGGCACAGGTGAATTGGGTAATGATACTTGGATCGGAGACAGTTGGAAGCGCGGAGGCGCACCCACTTGGCTTACCGGGAGTTATGACCCGGAGCTCGATACCCTCTATTGGGCAACCGGGAATCCGGGTCCTGACATGGACGGTGAAATTCGCAAGGGCGATAATTTATTTTCCTGCTCTGTTGTCGCGCTCGATCCTCAAACAGGTAAGCGGAAATGGCATTATCAATTCACTCCCAACGATAGTCACGATTGGGATGCCAACCAAGACATGGTATTAGTCGATAGGGTATTCCAGGGCCAGATGCGCAAGCTGTTAATTCAGAGCAATCGCAATGGCATGTTCTATGTTCTGGACCGTACGAATGGCAAGCTGCTGCTTGGTAAACCGTATGTTCGACAAACCTGGAATGGCGGTTTTGAAGCCGATGGGAAGCCCAAGGTGATCCCCAACACCGATTCTACGCCCGAAGGCCGGGTGGTTTTCCCTGGTCTGGTTGGCGGCACCAATTGGCAGGCACCTTCCTACGATCCCAAGTCCGGCTATGAGTTTATCGTCTACAAAGATGCCGGCCAGAAATACATTCGCGAAAAGGTGGAATATGAGCCCGGGAAAGCTTATTGGGGTGGTCGCGCAGTACCCGCCTATGACAACGATTCTGCCGGCATCATGGCAATAGACACCGCCACTGGAAAAGCTGTTTGGGATTATAAAATTGCCAAAGGATCTCTTGCTGCTGGTGTGCTGGCCACCTCAACCGGACTCCTATTTGCCGGCACCAATGAAGGGCACGTTATCGCCTTTGAATCGGCAACCGGGAAGCCCTTGTGGAAGATGCAGACGGGTGGAGCAATCTCTTCTTCACCAATTAGTTACGCGATTAATGGAAAGCAATACATTGCAGTCCCTTCAGGTGGGGCAATGATTAGTTTCTCTTTACCAGATTAATTAGAATAAACGAATTCCGCAGCCTGTCGGCGCGCATCTTATCTAGAGATGAGTCGAAAGATAAATGTGCGCCGATTGGGCATTATCCTGGGCGATCAGTTGGATCGCGCCTCAATCTTGTTTCAAAACCTTGATTTGAAGCAGGATTGCCTTTGGATGGCAGAGGTCTCCGGCGAGTCAACTCATTCCTGGAGTCATAAAGCCCGCACAGCCCTATTTCTTTCTGCAATGCGCCATTTCCGAGACGAGCTGATCGCCTCCCAATGGCCCATTGAATATCGCTCCCTCAACGATCCGAAAAACACCCATACTCTGGCGACTGAGCTCCAAGCTGCATTAGACAAGTTTCATCCCACCGAAGTCTATGTCGTCGAACCGGGTGACCATCGCGTAAAACAGATGCTTCTTGCCGTCTGTCCTGATCTGCGAATCCTCACCGACCAACACTTTTTGTCCTCCGCCGAAGAGTTCGCTACCCATGCCAAAGGACGAAAGCAGTTACGCCTGGAATATTTTTACCGGGAACTTCGACGTCGCCACAACATTCTGATGGATGGCGATCTTCCCGTCGGAGGGGCCTGGAACTTCGACGCCGACAATCGATCCGCCTTTCCCGCGTCCGGTCCACCACCTCAAATTACACCCAAATATTTTACACCGGACGCGATCACCCGGGAAATTATCAATGAAGTGGAAACCACGTTTGCAACGCACCCCGGCAATCTGACTCACTTCGATTGGCCCGTCACGCCACACCAAGCCGAGTTGGCCCTCGACGATTTCATCACTCATCGGCTTCCCTTCTTCGGTCAGTTTCAGGACGCCATGTGGACCGACGAAACGTATTTGTTCCATTCCCGCATTGCCGCTGCTTTGAATCTGAAGCTGCTTCATCCCAAGAAAGTAATTGCCGCAGCGGAGCAAGCTTACCGAGAAGGTGCCGCACCCCTCGCCGCCGTGGAAGGATTCATTCGGCAAATTCTCGGCTGGCGGGAATATGTCAGAGGAATCTACTGGCACTTCATGCCCAACTACGCCGAGGGCAACGCTCTGGCTGCCCATCAACCGCTTCCTGATTTTTATTGGACCGCTGCAACCCCAATGAAATGCTTACAGCAAACCATTCGGCAAACGCTTGACTATGGATATGCCCACCACATTCAACGACTGATGGTCACTGGGCTTTACGCGCTGCTGCTGGGCGTGGATCCTAAGCAGGTTCACCAATGGTATCTGGCCGTATATGTCGACGCTGTGGAGTGGGTGGAATTGCCCAACGTAATCGGCATGTCCCAATTCGCCGACGGCGGCATCATGGCTTCCAAGCCTTACGCCGCCACCGGAA
>JAYWBH010000791.1:0-2965 GCA_043781815.1 Bryobacterales bacterium
GCCGGATGCGGGAAATCTGCACGTCCGGTTCGACGAGGGGAGGGGCACTTTGGTCCCCTCCTACTCTACCGGCCCAAATTAATGGCCGCTGATGAACGCCCGATGAACGCTGATAACACAATTGCAAGAAAACTAAGCATCAACTAGTTTCGTTGCGGTGCGGGTGGAATGGGGGTATTTATCACATGCTTTTCGCTTGCGCAGCCAGCCATGATTAGAAAAACAGAAGCAGCGACGGCAAGCAAAAATGGAACGACGCGTGTGCTCATTTCCTTATTGTAGCCTTTCCTTTTTAAGAAATCTTACAGGTCAATATCGCGCTGCGGTGGGCCCTGGTCGGGATCTTCTTTGGCCTGCTTCAACAGTTCGTCGAACTTTTTATTGAGCACCGTGCTCTGCGACTTGTGGGCGTCAAACGACTTTTGAAAAGCCTGTTCCAGCCGCGCCCCTTCCCCCTTGATGCGGGCCACTTCGGCAGCCAGGTCTTGAATCGGCAAGGGTTTTTCCGGGAGCTTGTGGCTGATTACGACGGCCATAGTTTTGTCTATTTTCAGAATCGCATCACAGCAAGGACATTGTATTTCCAGTAAGTCATCCGTTTGGGCCATACAGAAGAGCTTACATCAGCCTCAGCCGTGATGGAACGTTAAAGTATTCCATTGGTCTGCCGATAAACCTATATCTGCGAACTCTCTGGCAAAGGGTTTCAGATGGATTTTCCTTAGTAGGATTGAGCGGTTCACGGAAGTAGGCTAAGGTTTTATACCCATTGCCGATTCAAGGGCCGCAGAAGTAGCTTTAAGAGTGCCCCTATCGAAATTTACAGTAGGCTGGCACGCCAAGGAGACCATTGGATGCTCAGAAGCATCATCATAACTCCGGACCAAGAGCAATCTGAGCAACTTCAGGACCTGCTTGCGGAAATCGGTAACGTTGGGGTTGTCCGCACTGTGGACAAGTATCCGACGGCGATCGATTTAGTCCGGACGTTGCGCGCCCATGCCCCTCAAGTCATTTTCCTTGGGGTGGATAGCGTTGAAAAAGCAATGGAAACGATCTCAGGCATTGAGCAATCGGCTCCCGGTCTGCAAATTATTGCCATTGCCCGAATCTGCGAACCACAGGCGTTGTTGGAATTGATGCGGGTTGGTGTGCGCGAATTTGTGGCCATGCCGTTCCGTCGCAATGATTTGCATGAATCCTTAAGCCGCGTTACGGATAACCTGGAAAAGCGTCCGCTCCCCAGTCTTTCTTCCGATCTGTTGTTTTCGTTCCTACCTTCAAAACCAGGTGTGGGAACTTCTACGGTAGCCCTGAATACCACCGTGGCTGCATCGAAGGTTCCCGATAGCCGGGCGCTGCTGATTGATTTCGATCTGAACAGTGGCATGTTGCGCTTCATGTTGAAGCTGGATAACGAATATTGCATCACCGACGCAGCGGAAAATTCCTTTAAGATGGACGATAATTTGTGGCCGCAACTGGTCACCAGCATTGGTCAAATGGATGTGCTCCATTCCGGCAAGCTCAACCCGCACTATCGCGTAGAAGCCAGCCAAGTGCGCCATCTGCTTGATTTCGCCAGACGCCTTTATAAAGTGGTTTGTGTGGATCTTTCCGGGAACATGGAAAAGTACTCCATTGAAATCATGCAGGAATCGAAGTACATCTTTCTGGTTTGCACCCCGGAAATCGCATCGCTCCACCTGGCTCGAGAACGGTTTAATTTTCTAAAAAACATCGATCTGGGTGATCGTGTCCGCATTCTGCTCAACCGGGATCAGAAACGGGCAGCCATTGAGCCGCAGCAAATTGAAGATCTATTGGGCATCCCTGTGTTGCTCTCGTTGCCAAACGACTATCAGGCGGTCAGCCGTGCGCTCACATCGGGCAAACATGTCGATTCAGCCACAGATCTGGGCAAACAATTTACCAAGCTGGCCAACATCCTGTTTGAACGCAAGGTACCGCAGCAGGTAGTAAAATCGCGAAAGTTTGTCGAGTATTTCAACCTGTTCCCTGGCATGTTCCACGCCGATACGAAGAAATCGACCGTGAAATAGCCTCCGCTTCACATTGGATGACCAGCAGGCCATCCAATGTGGTAAAGTTGGAGGAGTCGTGACGCTGCAATTCCTCAAGCCGGATTTCACCAGTTCTTCCCCAATCCCCGTGTATCGACAGTTGGCCGACCAGATCCGATCAGCGATTTCCCTCGGCCAACTCCAACCAGGCGACAAGTTACCACCTACTCGAGACTTAGCAGGACATTTGGGACTGAATCGTTCCACTGTGTCGGCAGCCTATTCTGTTCTGGAAGAAGATGGCCTGCTATCAGGCCAAGTTGGACGTGGCAGCTTCATTTCCCATCAGCCAATCCGCCGCGAATCGGAAATTAGGCCATCCACTTTGGATGACTTCATCAGTTTCTCAACTTCCTGCCCCGGCCAAGACCTGTTCCCCTTAGAAGATTTTCGAGCCTGCTGCCAAAGCGTGGTCGCCTCGCCGGAAATTCTTCAAATTTTGCAGTTAGGCTCACCTTTCGGCTACGAACCGTTGCGGCGCTATTTGCTGGAAACCGCCAGACGACAAGGAATTGCTCGCAAAGATGATGAAATCCTTATCACCAATGGCTGCCAACAGGCCTTGGATCTTTTAGACAGAGCCTTTGCCGATGAAGTGGCTGCCGTTGAAGATCCAGTGAATCCAGGTGTCAAAAGCGTCTTCGCCCGCCCTGGTCGCAAGTGCATTGGACTGACGGTGACGGAATCTGGCATTCGCATCCCCGATCAGGACGAAAATCGCATTGGCATTGCTGTGGTCACTCCTAATTTCCAAAATCCCACGGGCATCACCATGCCCCTTGCCGCACGTCAGGAACTTCTCAAGGCAACTCGCAAAGCGGGTATCCAATTGGTGGAAAACAACATTTACGAAGAGCTGCGTTACACCGGCCAGGACATTC
>JAYWBH010000792.1:0-9019 GCA_043781815.1 Bryobacterales bacterium
ATCGTGGAAGAAACTGCGGAAGTGATCCAAACCGCGCGCGACGAACTCATCCGGCAAGCGGCGCAAGGTGAAGTGCTGCACAACGACGATACATCCATGACGCTATCTAACCAGTTTTTAGCGAACAATCCAACAGGGGTTTGTCATACGCTTACGATCGATTAAGTGTCCATATGTATTCATTACCGTTCGTGCCTCTCCACGATATCCTTTGGCAAAAAGTTGATGCCCATCTTTGTCCTGGACACTGATCGTTGCCTCCATATCCATTCCTGGCTTTTTGACCATTGCCGGATGCATTGTCACCTCGAGCACTTCGAGAACAAGCTTGCAACAAGCGGAATCGAGCAGATCAAGGCGAGAGAACCCTCGATTCAAAAGTTTTTTCACCAGAATGTCCACCATGCGCTGCGAAATCTTATTGTACGGCTCACTTCGAAAATCCGAGCTTCCATTTACGGTCCGATTCGACATAAGATATGACATATTTGCCGCCCCGTCGCTGCAACTTGGGCAGTTTCTCCGATTGATTTTGGCACATCGGGAACTTGCGATGCGCCAACTGAAGCGGAGGCAATTAGTAGACCAAGCAGGTACAGACTCATGGTCAAAGATTTAACAGGTAAGTGTTCGCGGCATTTCATTTTCAGTCACCTTCTTTTCGGTACTCCAAACAGAATTCTTTTGGGCAGATAACCGGCACGCAAGAACTTTGTCCTCGGTTATGCCCGATCATGATATCACGTCGCTCGCTTGGCTCGTACCTTGACGCAATCTCTAACACTTGGCGCAATCTTTCCTCTAAGTGTCGCACCAAAGTAGAAAGTTCCGGTTTCGAGGATCCAATAAAAACCTTCATGTTATATTCCCACAGCAGCACCGGGGTCGCGCCTGGGGCTGCTTGCCCAAAGCCGAAGCGACGGAGTAGGCTCCGGTAAGCAGCCGGCGGGAAACCCTCTGGAGCGACTAGATACAGCCGGGCTTGACGGCCCGGCTCGCCAGGAGGGTTTTCTTGTTATGGGGAAATGCGGCACTGACTGGATATTTCTCACATTTAAGCCAAAACTAGCAAAACTTGCATTTAAGAGTATATCCCCCTCCTCCACCTAAAAATTAGCAAAAACCGCCCATCGACACAAAGCATCCACCGCCACTGAAACAAGTGTGAACTTACGCGAGCTAGATTCGTCAGCTTTGCTAACATTAAAGCCAGGAGCCCTTCCAGTGCGGTCTATTCTGCTATTTGTCCTCTGTTCGCTACTACTCTCAGCCGAAGATTTTAAGGGCTACATTTCCGACGCAGCTTGTGGCTGGAACAATGCTCGTCCAGGCAAGGAAGCCAAAGAATGTGCGCAAAAGTGCGTCAAAGGCGGTTGGGACCCAGTGTTTGTCCGCGATGGCGATATGAATACTTACAAAGCCAACGACAAAGCGAAAGTAATGGATTTCGTCGGTGAGCGCGTCATCATTACCGGGAAAATTAAGGCTGGTGTGGTGACCGTTGAAAAGATAAAAAAGTTCAGCGGCAACTAATTCCCGGAAACACGAAGCTTACTCCACCAACACACAAACATCCGGCAACCACGCCGCTAGTGCCCGATCCAGCGTCGCTAGCCGACCGCCCCGTGCCCTCGCCAGTGCCGCCAGATAGGCGTCCGTTACCTGACGATATCCGCGAAGCCCGCGATCTGGAACGTTAGTGTACGGCACATCATCTGGCCAAAAATGATGCTGCGGTTGCGCTTCCAACTCTCGTAAAATCGCCTTGGCAATTTGCACACCAGACGCTTCATTCAGCCTGGCATGAAATCGAACAAGAGCCCCCTGCGTAATGGGACACGTGGCAAAGCCGCTCGCCAACAGAATCGGGCTATACACTCTCTTCCAGGATCTTTCGAACCTCCTCACTGCTAACCATGCGACCAATGCTCACCACCGGCAGGCCATCTTCAACGTAGACTGACTTTGGCGATGGCAAACTGTCTGGATGCGCAAATTTCACAATGATTTGGCTGATAGCACGGCCTAACCCGAGATTTTCCTCTTGGGCGATAGCCTTCGCCAATGCGTAAGCTTCATCGGTCAAGTCCAGCGTTGTGCGCATATGGATGACGCTAGCATAATTGTTTGTATGGCACAATCCATCCAACTACACGGGGTGCGCGACGCAAAAGTGGAGACCAGTGTCCGAAACCGAGCCGCGACCGCAAGGGAGCCGGTCAGTCTGTTCGTCGCCGACGAGCTTAGAGGCGACACTTCAAACACCGCTCCCTCGCGGTCACGGCTCGGTATGTGGATTTCCCCGCTTCGCCTGCGCTTCTACTAATCGATCACTTTTAAGTAGCACATCCAACTACACGTCGCAAATTCTAACGCCCTGCTTCAGTGACCCTAACTTATCATCCCGTTTAGGTATGAATTCCTGCGCCACAAATCCCTTGAATCCGGTATCCACAATGGCCTTCATAATCGCCGGATAATACAGTTCCTGCGATTCATCAATCTCCGCCCGTCCAGGGACGCCGCCCGTATGATAATGCGCAAAGTAAGGGTTATGTTTCTTGATCGTCGCGATCACGTCACCTTCCATAATCTGCATATGGTAAATGTCATACAGCAACTTGAATCGCTCTGACCCGACCTTTTTGCACAACTCCACACCCCACGTCGAGTGGTCGCACATGTAGTCTTTGTGATTCACTTTGGAGTTCAACAGTTCCATCACCAAGGTCACTTTGTGCTTTTCGCAAACTGCCATCAGTCGCTTCAGTCCAATGGCGCAATTGTCCATGCCTTGCTCATCGTTCATGCCATCGCGATTACCCGAAAAACAGATCACGTTTTGAAGCCCCGCCGCCGCAGCTTTCGGTAGGATGTCTTCATAGGCTTGAATCAATTTATCGTGATGCTCCACACGATTGAACGCCTTGGTAATTCCGCCCAGTCCATCAATCACAGGGTTGGACGCCATGGCACACGTTAGATTGTATTTCTTGAGCATGGACCAATCGTCAGGTCCCAACAGTTCAATGGAATTGAGTCCAATGTCTTTCGCCGATTTACAAAGGTCTTCCAGCGACGTCTTCGCGTAGCACCATTTGCAAACGGAATGGTTGATGTGACCCTTCATGCCCGATGCTGTGTCTGCAGCAGAAAGTCTTTGTGTTAATTGAGTGGCCGCCAGAGCGCCTGTTGATGTGGTGAGAATGGTTCGACGTGTCATAGCCATTCGAGTTTATCACTCGTGCGAATCGCGTAAATGATGTTTTGCTAATTTATTGAAAAATTCGATTTCCGTTTTCAAGCTGGCGCTGGATAAGCCCGTTTCGAAAATCAGCAGGACCGTTGCGTAGAACAGAAAACAAGCGCCAGTGATTCCCAATAACAGCGGTACCCAACTGAACTGACTGAACGCAATGGATGCCATTCCGATAGCAACGCTAGTGGCCACAAACACTCCCGCTGCGACGTATAAAAGTCGTAAGCATCGTTGCAGCAAGTGTGCGCGTTTACTCTGCAGCTCCACTTGCAGCGCCATCAGGCTTTGCCGTTCCTGATAAAGTGTTTCCTGCATTTGATCTTTTAGGAGTAGCTCCATCTCTGCCGATAAAGCGCGAACGCGATCCATGCAGCGTCCCAATCGCGAAGAAGTGGAAAGGATGAAAGTACCTGTGGCAGACAACAACAGCGCTGGGGTGATCATGGAAGTGAGCACGGCCAGCGCTGCCGATAGAGTGGATTCGCGGAGTTCCTGAAGGATTTGGGGGATCACACTTTATTTTAGACTCACTTAATCTTTGTTGATCCTCTGATTGAAAATTGTCATGCCGGACGCACTCGAGACTTCTTCAATCTTGTAGTCCGCAGGCACTTCAAACAAACTCTTCAGTGGTTCTGCGCGACGCACGTTAGTCAACTTAAACGTGGTGTCGCCACTACGAGGATCGCTGCGCCGCGTTTGAATTGCAGTTTGCAAATCCGCTGAAGTCCAGGTTTCCTGTATCGTGTCGATAGCCCGTTCATTGCCGATCGTGCCTGCGGCCAGTGTCATCGTAGTTTTCACGCCGGTACATTCCAACCCTTCAATGGTGCGCTTGCCCAATGGATCCACTTTGGAATTTGTGCTGTTCGCAGTATGCATATTCACAGTTTGAATAGACTGGTGTTGGGACATTGCTCCTGGGGGCGTCGGTGGGGTCGGAGGAATGGGCAGGTTCATCTTGCTCACTTCAGCCTTGGCTTCCGCGCCGGTTTTACGTTCCACTCTTTCTTCGCCATTCGGTTGACGAATTCGTTTCTCCATCACATATTCACCATTCGAATCCACGGTGATCTTGGTGCTGACACCTTCTGAAGATTGTGAGGCCGTGGTCCTCGATTGATTGGCTGTTGCAAAACTAAAAGTGCCACTACTAATTGGAATTTTGCGGGCGGTCTTTTTGTCGGGGTCCAGAATGTAGCTGAGCTTCGCCACCGGGTCGTTGATGAAAACCATCTTCTTACTCAATTCAGAACCAATCGCAGGCAAAGATTCCTCGCGTCGTGTACGGCCCTGCCCATCACGATACACCGCCGCCGTATTCTTTCTGCTGATGCGGTTCCCATCGGTCAAAACTTGCGCCGATTCCGTCACCGATTCCGCCGAATAAGGCGCGTTGGTAATCGGCTTGGCGTCGAAGTTAAATTGGTTGGCAACGAATGTCATCGTATCGGGCATTCCCGATTGCGACACGCCCCCGCTGTTCACAATTACATGAACTTCCTTGCGAACGTCCTGTGTGGCCTGCGTCTGCGCAGTCAACGTGGCGCCAGCCGCCAACACACCTGCGGCGATCAATTTGCTTTTCATTATAAATGGGTGCTCCTTAAACTTATTGAACAAAACGTACTGCCCGGGCAATGCCTTCCTCATTTAAAACCAGATCCGCCTGAACGGCATCGTCCATGCGATCCATATTGACGGGCAGGCCCACCCTCAATAGGGAAACTCGCGGCATACTGACTCTTACCACCCGTCCGCGGTCAATTTCAATGGGTCCATCGCCCTCTTCCAACGGAAAAAAATCAGTGTAGATTTCTACCGGTGTCTGCTGAATTTGCGGCGTCATTCTTTTGGCTACGCTTCTCAACGTTGGCGTTTTAACAACCGATCCACTGGTCAGAGCCGTCGCAATTTGAGGAGGTTGCTCCCTCACAACAGCGGCCTTGTAAACGGGCTGAGTTGCTGAAGTTTGCGCAGCAGAAAGTGGTCGCTCAGGCGTTGGTCGCAGGCTGAACACAACAATAATTACTGCCGCCATAGCCGTCGCCCACCACAGCCAATTCCCACCAGACTTGCGTTTGTTAACCTGCCGAAACTGAGCCACTAAACGAGCTTCCATATCCGCTGGGGCCTGATATTTTTCTCGCCATTCCTTTGCTAATTGTTTCATTTGGTTAACCCCCGGTTATCCTCTACAAGCCGCATGAGTTCTCAGCTTCCCCGCCAACATCGCCCTCGCCCGTGACAGCCGCGACCGAATCGTACCCAACGGGCATTCCAACAGTCCTGCGGCCACATCATAGGGGGATTCTTCCAAATCGCACAATACCAACACTTCCCGAAACGGAGAGGGCAGCGCTTGCACAGCTTCTTCCAACGCTTCCAACCTTTCGCGATTGGTCAATGCCGCCAGAACATCCTCCTGACTTCCTATCCCATCGGCAAGGTCGCTTTCCGATTCCCAGGAAACGTAGCGATGCTCCTTTTCCAGCCGTTTTCGCGATTGATTTCTGGCGACACTGTATAGCCAGGCTTGCAGCGACCCTTTGTCCGGATTCAATTGTCTGGCCGAATTCATCAGGGCCAGAAAAACTTCCTGAGTGATCTCTTCCGCCCAGTCGGACCGACCACAAAGAGCATAGGAAAATCGGTAAATGCCATCCTTTCGACGACGAAACAGGGCTACAAAGGCGATTTCGTCACCTTTTTGCACACCAGCCAATAATTGTTCATCGGTCAGGTTTTCCATTCAATCCAAGCCAAGCTTACAACACGTATATTCTAGTTAGAGGGAAATAGTTCCCAAATAGAGTTCGGAAAGCAAATTTTGCCTAAGTACAACATTCCATTTCTTACCTTTCTAGTGTGTTTCAGTTTGAGCGCCCAGGAAGCAGCCAAACCAGCCCAACCCGGTTCTGTTTCTCAGAAGCAGGCAGGGGCAGACGCAGCCAGTCAAGCGGAATTGGAAAAGGTCGGCGACTGCCCCCGTTGCCCGCTTGTTTCTCAAAAGAAAAAACAAGATACTAGATATTTTTCACTGGACAGCGCGGAACGTCGCAAGGTTCTGCTGCATCGACTCACTGGTTGGCAGGCGGTTTATGAAACCGTTCCCGGAACGATTATTGATCAGGCTCGTAACTTCCCGAAATCATGGGGTCGTGGGTTCGATGGTTTTGGGAAACGCATTGGCAGTCAATACGGTCAATTTGCAGCCGGCGAAGGGATTGAATTTGGATTCGCTGCCTGGCGCCAGGAAGATCCTCGTTACCATCGCAAGGCAACAGGGGGGTTTGGCGGACGGCTAGGGCATTCTTTGGCCGCTACGTTTGTGACCAACGATGCCGCTGGAAATAAGACCATTGCAGGCGGCAGATTGCTAGGCATCTACGGGAGTTGGGCCGTGGCCACCGCCGCTTGGTTGCCAGAAGAAGAACGCAATTTCCGACGCTATACAATTAACTCCAGTATGAATGTGCTAACCAAAACCGGGGCAAACGTGTTCCGCGAGTTTTGGCCCGATATCAAAGGGAAACTATTCAAAAAGAAATCGCCCACTGTGCCTGCACCGACAGGAAATTCAAGTTCTGCAACTGTGCCAGCCAACTAAAGAATGCAGACAGCATCCCACCTTTGTCGGGATAACCTCTAGAAACCCGCCTACTTGCTTTCGCCGATCTGCAACGTACTGATACTACCGAGCCGTGACCTCGAGGGGCTGTGTTGCGGAAAACTAAGTGACATTGGACTTCCTCTACAGCCTAAAGTTGAACACAAAGTTAGCAACCGCATTCGTAGCCTTGCCGCTGGCTTCCACGGGCTTGAACTTCCACTGCTTCATCGCCCTATTAATTGACGACGAAAACAGCGGATTCCCATCCAAAATTGTCACTTTCTCCACGGCCCCAGCAGGATCAATATAACAGTCCACTTGCACTCGACCCGATAGCCTCATCTGCTTCGCAAGAGGCGGATATTCGGGGTCCACTTTGTTCACCAACAATTTGCGAGCCTCTTCTTCAGACACACGCACCAGATCCTGCGATAATCCCAGGCTCATCGTTAAGATCATAACAATCAGTACCATCAACAACCGATTCCATCGATGAAGTCGCATTGAGTCTCCCGCGCTTACAAGGAGTCATATCGGGATGGTGGGGGAAAGTCTTAGGAAAAGTTTTTATTAATATTGTTCCTCCTCCTACCGATGAGTCCCCTAAGGCGTGATTGCAGCCACCGGTAAAGGCGTACCATGACAGAGTTTTTTCAAAATCAAAAGCTGATCGTAAAAATGATGGGTGGCTTTGTTGTCACGGCCATCATTACGATGATTGTTGGCTTGTGGGGGGTGAACGCCGTCCAAACGGAAAGCGGCACGATCAAGCGAATGTACACCCGCGATGTGGAGCAACTCAGTAACCTGAAAGATGCGCAAATTCACCTGTTAAAAGCCCTCTCCGGTCAAAAAAGTGCGCTCTTTGCCTACACTCCGGAGTTGCGCGCCGGTTTTCTAAAGGATGTGGAAGCAAGCCGCAGTCAAGTCAACCAGATTCTCACTCGCCTGCAGAAAGCGTCTACTGAAAAAGATAGGGAAAAGGTGGATCACATTCAGGCTGACTGGAAGGATTTTGAATCGGCAAATGATCGCGTGATCGCCAAACTGAAAGCCGATCAAGTGGAACAGGCTTTTCTGGTATCCAATGGTGAGGCGTCCACAAAATTTGTTGCAACGCAAACCGCATTGCAATCGGTGGTAGATCAGCACAAGGCAGAAAGCAATGCGGAATACCAGGCTTCCGTCGCCAGAAATAAAGAAGCACGTTTCGTCATGCTGGCTCTATGTTTGCTAGGCGTCGGATTAGGGCTTTCCTTGGGCTATCTGATTTCCCGTGCCGTTTCGCGACCTATCGGGCGTGTCGTGGAAGGCTTGCAAGCTTTGGAGCGCGGCGACCTTACTTACACCATTGGTGTGGATACGCAGGACGAGGTCGGCATTCTTGCCCGAACTTACGATAGCCTGACCTCGCGTTTAAGAGAAGTCATGCAGGATGTTCAAACTGCTTCCAACAATGTGGAGCGCGCGGTTGCGTTGGTTTCTTCTTCCGTCAGCGGCACCCATCGCCTGCGAGGTTCCAGTACCCCAACCATTGAAGAAACCGCCGTGGCCATGCGTCAACTCCTCGAAAGTTCCGAACGCAACGCCCAACTGGCTTCCGATGCTGCCCACAGTTTCACCATTGCCAAAGGCAGTGCCGATCAAGGTCGGCAAGCCATGCAACAGATGATTGCCGCGGTAACCGCCATCAGCGGGTCCAGTCAAAAGATTTCCAAAATCATTCATGTGATGGATGAAATTTCCCTGAAAACCAATCTACTGGCCCTCAACGCCGCAGTGGAAGCAGCCCACGCCGGTGAGCAAGGCAAGGGTTTTGCAGTGGTCGCCGCAGAGGTTCGCAGTCTCGCCCAAAGCAGTGCCGAGGCGGCCAAAGACATCACCAATCTGATCGCTGATTCTGTACAAAAGTCCGAGTCCGGTAAGAATCTGGCAGAGCAATCCGGCCAGTTATTAACTGAAATCACCAATCATATGGACCGGGTCAGCCAAATGGTGCGCAACATTTCGGACGTCAGTAGCATGCAACGGCAAGCCATTGAAGGTGCCACAAAATCAATCACCGTGATCAATAAAACCATGCAGCAAAATACCGAACAGGTGAGCCGACTTCGCCATGTGGTCAGCTATTTCAAGGTAGGAGCTCA
>JAYWBH010000793.1:0-2948 GCA_043781815.1 Bryobacterales bacterium
AGTTGCCGATTACCTTAGAGATGAGATTGTAGCAAGGTTGAAATATTTGCCCCGCTTATAGTACCATCGTACGGTTGCAATGTAGTTTGACTCAAATACCGCACCAGGAGAATGGATGAGAACTTTTTCTCTGACCGCTCTGAATTGCCTTAGTCTTGCCGTTGCTGTTTGTTGTACGGGTTGTTCCACCCTAACGCCAAGTACGAAGAGCTTTCGATCGTCCTTTCTGCCACCCTCACCGGCGGCCGCAAGTTCCGCATCTGTGCCGATGGAAGCACCCCCGATCATTGCTCCGGTAATGTATTCTGGTTCCGTTCCGAATTTGGCAGTACCCCAATTTCCGCCGCGTCCTACGCAAGCCGATACCCGCCTGCGACGCGCCGAAGATCGGTTTAAAGAAGGTAAGAAGTTGTATTTGGCTGGGGATCGGGAAGGCGCCAGGAAATTATTTGATCAGGCGCTGGATATGATTTTGAACGCTTCGGACCAGCCCACCAATCAGCCCACCTTTGATAAGCGTTTTGAAGATCTGGTACAAGCCATCTATCGCATTGACGTTGGTGGAATTAGCGAAGATGCTGCCAACCAGGAACCACAGTTCGACAAAGCTCCCATTGATGATATCCGCAGCCTGACTTTCCCCATGGATCCCCGCATTAAAAATAAGGTGACCGCTGAATTGGGTGCCACTTCCAGCCAACTGCCACTTGAGATGTCCGATGCGGTTTTAGGCTTCATCAATTATTTTTCTGGAGATCGCGGTAAGCGGACTTTGATTGCCGGGTTGAAGCGGATGGGTCGCTATAAACCGATGATCTCGCGCATTCTGGATGAAGAGGGTGTTCCGCAGGAACTCATTTATCTGGCCCAAGCCGAATCAGGATTTCTTCCCCGCGCAATGAGCAATATGGCGGCTGTGGGAATGTGGCAATTCGTAAAGTCTCGCGGTAACGAATATGGATTGCAGCAGACGGCATACACCGATGAACGAATGGATCCTGAAATGGCCACTCGCGCCGCTGCTCGCCATCTGCGCGATCTTTATGGTCAGTTTGGCGATTGGTACTTAGCCATCGCTGCTTATAATTGTGGCCCAGGTACTGTCGATAGGGCCATTGTTCGCACAGGCTATGCCGATGTCTGGGAACTGCGCAAGCGTGGTGTATTGCCACTGGAAACTTCTAACTACGTTCCTATTATTCTGGCGATGACCATCATGGCCAAGAATCCTAAGGATTATGGCATTGAAGACGTGGAGTTTGACCCATCGCTTGAATATGACACGGTACTGGCCGATTCGTTGACTCACTTACCGCTGGTGGCCGACGCTGCCGGGGCTACGCTGAGTGACATTAAGGAATTGAACCCTTCATTGATTGGCAATCATATTCCCTCAGGTCATCCGATTCGGGTTCCTAGAGGCAAGTTGACGCAAGTTGCCACGGCCATCAAGAATGTTCCAGAAGACAAGCGCTCCACTTGGCGGCTGCATCGCGCCGAAGATGGGGACACGCTTACGGGCATCGCAAAACGATATAATGCCAACGCAACGGCGCTTGAAATGGCCAATCCACAGATTGTATCCAGTGTGGAACCTGGTGACTTTGTTGTAGTGCCTGCGGTTCCGGTGGTTGTTATGGCCGCCAGACCTGCTGGGTATTACTATCGCGGACGCTGGGTGGCTACCAAGCCAGTTGCCCAAGTGGCTCGTGGGAATGCTTATGCCAAACGGGCCGTCCCTTCCACCATGGCGAAGGCCGCCCCGGTTCGAAAGGCACCCACGGCAGTGGCAAAAACAGCCGTTAAGGCAAAAGCTCCGATACGAAAAGCGGCAGTTGTTACCACCGGTAAGAGGCCGGCACCCAAACGCGCTTAAACCCCAGTTGCCGATTGCCTCGTGTGATTGATCTTTCTCATGTCCAACAAGACACAGGAGGCGATAAGAATGTTTGACCCTCGTTTACCTTTTCTTGCTGCTGACGAAGACTTCGATGATTTTTCATTTGAAGACGAACAGATAGACCTGGAATCGGAAATCGGTGAATATCGTATGGATGAAGACGATGCTGATTTGGACGATCTGCTAACCCATGTTGAGTTAGCTCCAGTCATCAAACGTACTCCTATCAAACTTGCTGTAGCGCCTGCCAGCGCACCCACGAAATCGGCCTCTCTCCCTCCCTTAGCGAAACAGGAATCAGCCAAATCGCCCAAAGGGAAGGTGAAGGCCAAGAAGTCCCCTTCCTCAAAGAAGGTGACTTCGAAACATGCCGGTCCACCGGCGGTGAATCAGACCAAAAGGAAAATAAGCTTAAAAAACGCAATGAAAGAAGCTACAAAAAAAGCAGTAAAGACAGCGGCTAAAAAGGCTGCGGTGAAGGCGCCCGCCCCAAAGGCTCCAGCAAAGAAAGCACCGGCTAAAAAGGCACCTGCTAAACCAGCACCTGCCAAAAAGGCTCCAGCCAAAGCGCCAGCCAAGAAAGCAGTAAAGAAAGCTGCTGCAAAAAAGAAATAGCGGATTCGAGAGAAAATAAAAAATGGCTGGTGAACCGGTAACGGAGCCAGCCATTTTTTTAGTAATACTGGGAATTACTCAATGGGCTTAGCAACTGCCTTGCGACAGCGCTGGAACAACTCCAGCAGGGATTCGGCATAGCCTTCATCCCCGCGTGGGCCAGCCTTTCCAAAGCCAGTGGCCCCAACTCCTTTGCCATAACCCGTAGTTACCGCAATGAACTTCATTAGCTCTAATGCGACTTCGTCCCCGGAAGTCTTCGGTTTTGCCTCGCCGCTATCAGCGGCATTGGATGGTTTTGTTTCCTCAGCCATTAAAAAATTCGTCCTCTAACGCTATGATAAAACTTCGGACGCCCTCCGCATGCCCGTAACTGCCCGCAAATTCATAAAAAAAATGCGCGGTGGCGCCCAAGCCCATCTGCTTACAGCAG
>JAYWBH010000794.1:0-2946 GCA_043781815.1 Bryobacterales bacterium
GCCGAATTTCAGCAATTGAAGGGCGTCCGGGTGAAACGGAGTAGTGTTTTATTGGCAGTCATTACTGATGTTGCGAATGCAGATGCAGCAGAAAGATTACTTGCCGAGGTCCGCTACGAGACAAATGTCACCATAAATGTGAAGCCAGACGTCAAAGAACCACAAATTGGTGAAATTGTTTTGACGGGTGTTAAATTTTCCGGTATCTTGTTTGCCTTCTCTGTGTTAGCTGGCTTTGGATTAAGAGGATTTCGCCTTTTAGTAGCCCGTTTACGAGGGGTTAAGACGGGTGAACTGGACGAAGAAGTGACCACATTGAATCTAAGTGCTCCTCGAAAATAAATCTTGAAGAATCTCAAGCTTACAGCGAATTCAAGGACAATTTTCAGGCGTTTTCTACCGCTTGCTGTTTTCCAGAGCGAAAAGTTCTAGTGCGATAACCCTAGCTATTCCAACAGATAGAAGGATTTCTAAGAGCTCAGACTTTTTCACTTGACTAAATCCGGCGTAAATCTTACCATCCAATCACATACAGGATTTTACGGGCTCGTTAGCGATACCGTTGGTTCTGATTCTCCCGACATTGCGGCAGCTGATTCCTGCCGTTGTCCAAATGAACGCGGTCGGTTTCCAAAAACCTGCCGCGTTTGTTTTTTTACGGCCAGTTCAAGTGTTTGTGAAGGAACTGGAATGTTTGGTTCCCGTAGATCTGATGCGGCCCCTTGAAATATTCAATTTCCGTTAACTGCGACAGTCCAAAATCAGCATAGTGTCGACGCACTTTGGCGAACTCGGAACTGATCCATTCATCAATGCCCACCCCGTCATAATGACCTCGTTCCACCATGAAGGGTCTGGGGAAAATCAGATAGGCAGATTCGGCATGGTTAAACGTGTCCCCGGAATCAAATTCCAGGATTTCGTATTCCAGAGTAAACATGTAGCTGAAGGAATGGTCGACAGAGGTGATTTTTGAAATCCACTCGTTGAAATCGCCAGAGCAGATCACAACTTTGTAGCGTGGTTCCAAAACAGGAACGCGCATGGCCGTCTTCCCTCCGTAAGATAAGCCATAGAATCCAATCCGGTCTTTATCGACGAACGGAAGAGTCTCCAGCCAATCGAGCGTACGTTGGTGTTGCGGAGTAATGAAGCTGAATAGAGTTCGTCCCAAAGGATTCCCTTTGCGGGAAAGTATGCGGAACCGCTCTCCGAAAATATAAGGGTTCTGCGGAATGTAAACGATAAAGCCCTGTTCGGCAAGCCGTGCGGCAAAACGTTGATAATATCGCTGGGCGCTGACGCTGGTCGGGTCAACCAGATCCTGCGGACGCCCTTCCAGTCCATGCTGTGCGATCACTACCGGCCGACGTTCATTGGGCTTCAAATCTTTGGGGATCAGCAGAATACCGTAAGCGAACACTTCGTTGAAAACCGGTATGACGGCTTCGTACCCGGTGAAGGCGGGCTGATCGTAAATACGACGGGTCTTGACGTTTAGCGGCGCAAACGGTTCATTGATATGACCAATAATTTCCTCATCAAACTTTGTGCGAAATAGCGGCACAGATGTTTCCCACGATTTCAAATTGGTCTTTGACGCCACAGCCCAATAATCTTTGCGGGCGAGTTCCGATTGGCGCACGATGGCCTGGGTGAATTCCACCAACTGTCGGAACTGCCGTTCCATGCGAGCCGGGGCGTCGGTTTCCGAAACTTGAACAGCGCCCGCAGATTTTGACGCCACGCCGAGGAATGCCTGAAAAGTCTCCTCGCCGGGATTGGCAATGAAAGTGGCTTTTGTAAGCGACGCTTCGGCACGCACTGCCGCCAGTGTTTCCGGCTGGATAACACCGGGAGCAGCGCCACGACGCCCGGCTTGTTCCGCAGGTGGACCGTTTACTTCGGGGCAAGGGGCTGCTTCAATAATCAATTGACGTGGTGCGATGAGCGCAGCCAGGTCGATATCCCGAAAGCCCCGAAGCTGCGTCCAGATGTTGCGATAGATGGGCTGCTGCCAGACTCCAGTGCGGGGACCAAAATAACCACTTACTGTGACAGCGGAAATTCGTTCATCGGCGGCCGCAGCATGGAAGGCGATGAGACCACCTTCACCATAGCCCCAAACACCGATGGGAATTTTGGGTGCAGATTTTTGAAACCAGTCCACTGCCGCCAACACTTTTTGAACTTCGTAACCAATGATGTGACGGCCAACCTGGTAAGCCATACGATAAATAAATTCGCGATGTGGCTGGTTGGTCAGTTTGATGCGCGGGTTGCCAGACCAAGTGTCTTTGCGGTCAATGAGCGTCGGAATTAAAACCAGGCAGCCGCTGGCAGCAAGTCGACCAGCCCAGGAATTGGCAATGGATTCAGGCGTCTGATCCGCGTCGGGCAAGGCTACGACGTTTTTCCTGACAGTGCCGTAAGGTTTCAGCAATAAACCTTCACCCGTAACGCCAGCGAGAACCGGCCATGCAACGCGATGCACTTCAAACGTTGCCGTCTTTGCAACCAGGGAACCCAATGCAATGGTGGTGATCAGCGTTGGAGAATCAAAAGGGATCCGCTGATCCTTCAACCCGATGATGTGACGAAAGCGTTCGCGCGTACCAGGAGATATAGGAGCGGTGCGGGCAGCCTCTAATTCGCGCATTAGAAAGCGATCCAGACCAGCCACCATTTCTGAAGAGATATCGGCGGTAGTGGTGAGTAGTTCCGTGCCAGGAAGAGCTTGCGCTACAGCGCACGACAGGCTGAATACAACCAGTGCAATGAATTTCATGATGCGCTCCGCATGAGAAGAATCAGACCCAGCCCATAGGTAAGGCTTAATGCAAGAATCACTCCGCCGATAAATCGCTCTTTGTAAAATTTGAACCATAAACAAATCCCAGTCAGCCCAAGGGCAATCAGCGTAAGCGATGTGAATAACAAGGCGGA
>JAYWBH010000795.1:0-2942 GCA_043781815.1 Bryobacterales bacterium
TTGCATTGTGGGTGCTGGCGAAATTCGCATCGACGAACACAAGAAGCTATTCACTTGTGCCGGTTCAACAGTTAAAGAAGGCGATTGGATTTCCATTGACGGGACAACCGGTAACGTTTATTTGGGACAGGCCAAGACCAATGAAGCCGATCCGACTCGCGGTGAGTTTGCCGAGTTCATGAGTTGGGCCGATGAATTCCGTGGCAAGTTCGGAGTGCGCGCCAATGCCGATATTCCGCACGATGCCAAGGTGGCCCGGAAGTTCGGCGCCGAAGGTATCGGGCTGTGCCGTACAGAACATATGTTCTTCGCTGAAGATCGTTTGCCGCATGTTGTGGCTATGATTCTGGCGGAAAATGTGAAGGATCGTAAAAAGTGCTTGCAGAAGCTGCTCACCATGCAGCGTTCGGACTTTGCCGGTCTATTCAAGGCCATGGACGGGTTCCCTGTAGTGATCCGTACTCTTGATCCGCCACTGCACGAGTTCCTGCCTAAGCGCGAACACCTGATGGTGGACGTCACCAAACTTCCGTACGCTACTGCCAAAGAAAAGAAAGACATGGCGGCCAGCTATGGTTGTGCTGTGGGCGAATTGAAGAAGAAGCTGCCCGATCTTTTGAAGCGCGTAGAAGATCTGCATGAATTCAATCCCATGCTGGGTCATCGTGGTTGCCGTTTGGGCATCACGTATCCTGAGATCACAGAAATGCAGGCTCGGGCAATCTTTGAAGCTGTGGCACAAGTGGCCAAGAAGGGCGTCAAGGTGATTCCAGAAGTTATGATTCCGCTGGTGGGTTCGGTGAAAGAGCTGGCACACCAGAAGGCCATTGTGAAGGCTATTGCTGAGGAAGTTCTGGGCAAGGCCGGTCTTAAGGATCAGCATTACATGATCGGCACGATGATCGAAATCCCCCGTGCAGCAATCACGGCGGATGAGATTGCCACTGAGGCTGACTTCTTCAGCTTTGGCACCAACGATTTGACGCAGACCACGATGGGTCTTTCGCGCGACGATTATACGAAGTTCTCGAAGGAATATGAGAACTTGAAAATCTTTGCGGCTGATCCGTTCGGCGTGCTGGATCAAGGCGGCGTCGGCAAGTTGGTTGAAATGGCGGTTAAGTTGGGCCGCAGCACTAAGCCTGATCTGGAAGTCGGCATTTGCGGTGAACATGGTGGGGAACCGTCCAGCGTCGAATTCTGCTATCGCATTGGTATGGATTACGTCAGTTGTTCGCCATATCGGGTACCGATTGCACGTTTAGCGGCAGCGCAAGCGGCATTGGTCGGCCTGAAAGGTGAGGCAAACCGCACGGCGTAAACGGTTGTAAAGTTCGGTTATTGAGAAAGCTCTCCTTCGTTGGAGAGCTTTTTTGCGTTATCCTTTGCTTAAGGAATCCGTAAGGAAAGGATAATTATCTTTGTAAGATGTTGTAAAACATAAGAAAGCTGATTTTTTGGTGCGGAATAGATTTGGTAAGGAAAGAATAAGGTGTTAAGATTGGTTTAAGAAATCCGTAAGGAAAGGATAATTATCAGTCTTGGCAACTCGACCGTTCGACACAGTAGGCAGCTATCTGATCACTTCTTTCGGTGGTGAGAAGGTACGGTCCTACATTCCGAAGCCGCTCCCGCCAACTCCGCAAATTTCTCCTGTCGGAATGCATTCGCTGTTGGATGTGGCCAATCAGGCGGTGGGTCGGTTGGACGGATTGACGAACCTGCTACCGGATTTGGGGCTGTTCCTATACTTCTACGTTCGCAAGGAAGCAGTACTTTCTTCCCAGATTGAAGGAACGCAATCTTCCATTTCAGAACTGCTGATGTATGAGCATGAAGACATTCCCGGAGCTCTTTTACGCGATGTGACGGAGGTTTCCAACTACGTTGCCTCCATGAATCATGGGCTGACCAGGATGCATGACGAATTTCCTTTGTCTCTTCGGCTGATCTGTGAAATGCACGCGATTTTGCTATCGAAGGGGCGGGGAAGCGAGAAGCAACCAGGCGAATTTCGGCGTAGTCAAAACTGGATTGGGGGGACGCGCCCTGGTAACGCCCTATTTGTTCCACCACCGCCAGAGAAAGTGATGGACTTAATGGGTGCTCTGGAACTCTTTATTCACAACGATCAACCCGATTTGCCCTTGCTTTTGAAAATCGCCATGATCCATCTGCAGTTTGAGACCATCCATCCGTTTCTTGACGGCAACGGACGCATTGGCCGCGTATTGATTCCGCTGTTGCTGTGCGCCAACAAAGTTTTGCGGGAACCGATTCTGTATATGAGCCTCTACTTCAAGCAACATCGGTCTACCTATTACGAACTACTGGAAAATGTTCGGCAAACGGGCGATTGGGAGATGTGGGGTGAGTTTTTCCTGGAAGGGGTGCGGCAGACCGCCAATGATTCGGCGCAGATGGCCCATCAGATTCTAACGCTATTTGCCCAGGACAAGATGGTGATTGAGGGGTTAAGACGGCCTGCGGCTTCGGCAATGCTGGTGTATCAGTATATGCAACGAAATCCGATTGTGTCTATTCCAACCATTGCCGGGAAGATGGAACTCTCCGAACCCACTGTGGCCAAATCGATTGGGCATCTGCAGAAACTGGGTATTTTGAAAGAGACGACGGGCAAGATGAGACGTCGTATTTTTGTCTACGACAAATATTTAGAGATTCTGAATCGGGGGACGGAAGTAGAGAAGCGCTGACTACTTCTTTTCGTCTGGCACAACTTCGCCTTTGCGACGAAGGCTAGGCGCTTTCTTCTTGGTTGTGGCTTCTTTCTTTTCTTCCACCTTTTTTTCTTCTATCTCTTTAGTAGACAGCAGCGAATCACGATCTTTGCGTTGCTTGGCAGCGGCTAGTTCCACGTCGCGAGTGCGATCTTTAATGTCAGTCTGAGAGAGTTCAATGGAATCGTTGGTGGTATCAAT
>JAYWBH010000796.1:0-2942 GCA_043781815.1 Bryobacterales bacterium
TTGCATTGTGGGTGCTGGCGAAATTCGCATCGACGAACACAAGAAGCTATTCACTTGTGCCGGTTCAACAGTTAAAGAAGGCGATTGGATTTCCATTGATGGGACAACCGGCAACGTTTATTTGGGACAGGCCAAGACCAATGAAGCCGATCCGACTCGCGGTGAGTTTGCCGAGTTCATGAGCTGGGCCGATGAATTCCGTGGCAAGTTCGGAGTCCGCGCCAATGCCGATATTCCGCACGATGCTAAGGTTGCCCGGAAGTTCGGTGCTGAAGGAATCGGGCTGTGCCGTACGGAACACATGTTCTTCGCTGAAGATCGTTTGCCGCACGTTGTGGCTATGATTCTGGCGGAAAATGTGAAGGATCGTAAAAAGTGCTTGCAGAAGCTGCTCACCATGCAGCGTTCGGACTTTGCCGGTCTGTTCAAGGCAATGGACGGATTCCCTGTAGTGATTCGTACTCTTGATCCGCCACTGCATGAGTTCCTGCCTAAGCGCGAACACCTGATGGTAGATGTCACTAAACTTCCGTACGCTACTGCCAAAGAAAAGAAAGACATGGCGGCCAGCTATGGTTGTGCTGTTGGCGAACTGAAGAAGAAGCTGCCCGATCTTTTGAAGCGTGTAGAAGATCTGCATGAATTCAATCCCATGCTGGGTCATCGTGGTTGTCGTTTGGGCATCACCTATCCTGAGATCACAGAAATGCAGGCTCGGGCAATTTTTGAGGCTGTGGCACAAGTGGCCAAGAAGGGCGTCAAGGTGATTCCAGAAGTGATGATTCCGCTGGTGGGTTCAGTGAAAGAACTGGCGCACCAGAAGGCCATTGTGAAGGCTATTGCTGAGGAAGTTCTGGGCAAGGCCGGTCTTAAGGATCAGCATTATATGATCGGCACGATGATCGAAATTCCCCGTGCAGCAATCACGGCGGATGAGATTGCAACAGAGGCTGACTTCTTCAGCTTTGGCACCAACGATTTAACGCAGACCACAATGGGTCTTTCGCGTGACGATTATACGAAGTTCTCGAAGGAATATGAGAACTTGAAAATCTTTGCGGCTGATCCGTTCGGTGTGCTGGATCAAGGTGGTGTGGGCAAGTTGGTGGAAATGGCGGTTAAGTTGGGTCGCAGCACCAAGCCTGATCTGGAAGTCGGCATTTGCGGTGAGCATGGTGGGGAGCCGTCCAGTGTCGAATTCTGCTATCGCATTGGTATGGATTACGTCAGTTGCTCGCCATATCGGGTACCGATTGCACGTTTAGCGGCAGCGCAAGCAGCATTGGTCGGCCTGAAAGGTGAGGCAAACCGCACGGCATAAACGGCTTTAAAGTTCGGTTATTGAGAAAGCTCCCCGGCATAGGGGAGCTTTTTTGCGTTATCCTTTGCTTAAGGAATCCGTAAGGAAAGGATAAATTTCTTTGTAAGATGTTGTAAAACATAAGAAAGCTTGTTTTTTGGTGTGAAAGAGATTTGGTAAGGAAAGAATATGGTGTTAAGATTGGTTTAAGAAAACCGTAAGGAAAGGATAATTATTAGTCTTGGCAACTCGACCTTTCGACACAGTAGGCAGCTATCTGATCACTTCTTTTGGTGGTGAGAAGGTGCGGTCGTACATTCCGAAGCCGCTCCCGCCAACTCCGCAAATTTCTCCTGTGGGAATGCATTCGTTGTTGGATGTGGCCAATCAGGCGGTGGGTCGGTTGGACGGATTGACGAACCTGCTACCGGATTTGGGGCTGTTCCTGTACTTCTACGTTCGCAAGGAAGCGGTACTTTCTTCTCAGATTGAAGGAACGCAATCTTCCATTTCAGAGCTGCTGATGTATGAGCATGAAGACATTCCCGGAGCTCTTTTGCGGGATGTGACGGAGGTTTCCAACTACGTTGCCTCCATGAATCACGGGCTGACCAGGATGCATGACGAATTTCCTTTGTCTCTTCGACTGATCTGTGAAATGCACGCAATTTTGCTATCGAAGGGGCGAGGAAGTGAGAAGCAACCAGGCGAATTTCGGCGTAGTCAAAACTGGATTGGAGGGACTCGCCCCGGCAACGCCCTATTTGTGCCCCCACCGCCAGAAAAAGTGATGGAGTTGATGGGTGCGCTGGAACTCTTTATTCACAACGATCAACCCGATTTGCCCTTGCTGTTGAAAATCGCCATGATCCATTTGCAGTTTGAAACTATTCATCCATTTCTTGACGGCAACGGGCGCATTGGCCGTGTTTTGATTCCGCTACTGCTTTGCGCGAACAAAGTGTTGCGGGAACCGATTCTGTATATGAGCCTCTACTTCAAGCAGCATCGGTCTACCTATTACGAACTACTGGAAAATGTTCGGCAAACTGGCGATTGGGAGATTTGGGGCGAATTTTTCCTGGAAGGGGTGCGGCAGACAGCGGATGATTCGGCGCTGATGGCTCATCAGATTCTAACGCTATTTGCCCAGGACAAAAAGGTGATTGAGGGGCTAAGACGGCCAGCGGCTTCGGCACTGCTGGTGTATCAATATATGCAACGAAATCCGATTGTGTCCATTCCAACCATTGCCGGGAAAATGGAAATTTCCGAACCCACGGTGGCCAAGTCCATTGGACATCTCCAGAAACTGGGTATTTTGAAAGAGACGACTGGTAAGATGAGACGTCGTATTTTTGTCTACGACAAATATTTAGAGATTCTGAATCGGGGGACGGAAGTGGAGAAGCGCTGACTACTTCTTTTCGTCTGGCACAACTTCGCCCTTGCGACGAAGGCTAGGCGCTTTCTTCTTGGTTGTAGCTTCTCTCTTTTCTTCCACCTTTTTTTCTTCTATCTCTTTAGTAGAAAGTAACGAATCGCGATCTTTGCGTTGCTTGGCAGCGGCTAGTTCCACGTCGCGAGTGCGATCTTTAATGTCAGTCTGAGAGAGTTCAATGGAATCGTTGGTGGTATCAAT
>JAYWBH010000797.1:0-2942 GCA_043781815.1 Bryobacterales bacterium
AACCGCAGGCTCTGCGCCATTGCTGAGTGTAACTGTGAATGGTCTAACTAACCGCATCAACAGCGGCGGATTCACTTACGATGCCAACGGCAACATGACGTCATCGGGTGCCTTCGATGTTGAGAATCGCCTGACGACAGCGGGCGGCGAATCATACGGCTATCTAACTAACAATCAGCGAGTATATAAGCGAGACGCCAGCGGAGCAGAGTGGATCTACTTCCACGACGCCAGCGGCAATCGCATCATGACGTTCCAGATGGTGAATGCCGGAGGGACGCTGGTGGTATCGGGTACATCAAAGAACGTGTACTTCGCTGGGCGGTCGATTATTCTTAACGACACAGCAGTAGTAACTGATCGGCTGGGTAGTGTTGTGTCGCGCGGCGGGACTGCCGTGGATTACTTCCCATACGGCGAGGAGAAGACGGTAACTACTAATCCAGCAGAAAAGTTCGGGACTTACTTGCGGGATGCTACGGGTCTGGATTACGCGAATCAGCGGTTTTACTCAAGTGCAACGGGTCGGTTTCTTGCGAGTGATCCATATCAAGCTAGCGGCGGAGTTGGTGATCCTGGCAGTTGGAGTAGGTCCGCATATGTTGGAGGAGATCCAATAAACTACCTAGACCAGTCTGGTCTAAATAGAGAAGCTGATTGGTCCATCACCGTTAATGGGTCTTTCGAAGGGGTCGGCTTCTTGTACATGATGTATTCCAACTGGCGCGGGGGTGGAGGCGATGGCGGAGGTGGAGGCGGAGGTGGCGGCAGTGGTCGTGAAGGCGGCGGAGGGGGTGGTGGAGGGGGGCAAGCAACCGCACCGCTATGTGGTGCGGACCACCCAGGGGGCGTCAGTCTTACAGCTGCACAGTCGAGTTTGTTGGGGGGGAGCGATTTCACTGCTCTTTCATCCCAGCAGCAAATTGTGTTCCTCACCATTACGGCAGACATGGCTGCTTTGAACATCAGCACGAATGGTCTGACTTTGACGTTAATCACAATTGCAGGGCCAGGAGTAAAGGAAACAGAGTTGAATGTAACCGGGACCCCACAGGCAATTAGAGATCTCCAGAACAGTTTAGGTTCGACTTTTTCAACTTGGCCGACGTCGAATCCACTTGTTGGGCTCCCACACGACGGTTTTACCAATAACTACAGGCAAAATGTTCCTACTTGGTCAATGCAAGTGAATACCAATCCCGGCGCAGGAACAGCCCAAATCGACATCGACCCATTCAACCCGAACAGTTTTGCCGCTCCTGGGCATTGGTTGGATGTTATAGGTAATAAGATGAGTAACAGTGACACCGACTATTCAAAAGCGGCGCAAGCCCTGATGAAGAAGCGCGGAATTACGGTGTTTAATTGCAACAAATGAAACAATCAACAGACAAGGTCATTTCTCGGCGCAGTGTTCTTCGCTGGTCGGCCTCACTCGTACCCGCACTCTTGTCACCAACTGTTTCAGCCCAGAGTACCTTAAAGAAGATGGAGCATGATCTGCGAATATCGATGAAGCTTGAAAAAGTATTTCCAAATGGCGGCAGCATTCAAGTTTCTCCAGACAGCACTCTGGGCTGTCTCTACCTTACGAATGAGCGTGACACGAAATTCAAATGGAGCGGCGGTATTTGGAGACAGAACAATAAATCTTCAAACGACGAATTGCTGGTGCTCGAAATTGGTTCTTGGAAAATATTGCGTTCGATCCAGTTGTTTGAAAGATTCGACTGGGTCCGGTTTTTTGGTGAAGGTAAGTCGATATATATGGAAACGGCCTCCTTTTGGGTTGACGGGAAACATATTTCCAAGCGAACGATCATTAATATTCAGAGCGGGAAGCGTGAAGATAAACTTCGTGAAGTACGTGCAAATCCCCTTGAAATCGGCCTCTTAAATCCTGCAGACCACGGGAATCTGCTTGGGACCGAAAGGAATGGAGCAACTGGAGTGGACGAAGCACTTGTCTTGGTGGCCGCACCGGACTACAAAGAGGTTCGCCGTGTTCCGCTGGAGAAAGCGGACCCTCGCACCCAGACCGATCAGATACTATCCAATGACCGCAAGACCTTTGTTGATGTAAGAAATTCCAACGTATTCTATAGGCGCGCCGAGGATCTTAGTGTGATTTGGAAACAACCCTTTTCCGATCAAATGCACCCACGCTGGGCAATGATCTCTGCCGATGGAAGTCGCGCTGCCGTAGTCTTGCTAGATACTTACTATATTCCTAACCAACATGTCTGTTACATAGAAGTGCTCAATACCAAAGATGGGACGCAAGTAGCAAGAATACCCGTAAACGGACATGAAGGCACCGCGATATCACCCCACGGTAAATTGTTGGCCGTAAGCCAGCAAGAAATGCTGAATCCAAAGACCCGGGAGACCCGGCCAACCGTGAATATCTATGAGGTAGCATCTGGAAAGCGCCTAACGAGCATTACGCACGACCCGCTGCACCCGCCAGGTGGCCCATACATTGCAAATTTATCCCCCCAGTTCACATCTGATGGGAAATACCTTATTTCATCCGGAGCCGACGGAACGAAGATTTGGAAAATTGAGTCTTCCGAAATAATCTGATCAAGACAAGAAGTCAGGAGGGACAGAGATCTCAAGTCCTAAAGTTTTATTCAACTGCAAGCCGCAATAAAGAACACCAGTTATTACGTTACAGGCAGTCCGTTCACGGCGGATGATGGGAATGGTCATTCGGTTTCCATGACTATGGACGCTTCTAAGAACTCGGCTGTGCCATCAGGTATAACTTCAGGCTCGTTGACTTCTACGTTTTCCTGGAACTCTGCATTGGGAATCACTGGATCATCCGGTCCAAACGGGGCCACATCGGCATATAACTACGATACGCAAGCCCGCCCTTCGCAGACCACTACGGCAACAGGGCAAGTGGTGAAGTACGAATATACAACATCGCCATC
>JAYWBH010000798.1:0-8971 GCA_043781815.1 Bryobacterales bacterium
CGGACTCATTCAACCTAACATCCAACTCCGGAACACTCGGTCAAAACCGGACATTCTTACTTTGCTGGGATTAGGACATTTCTACTTTGCCTTGACAGCTGAGGGCATTTGCAAAGCTGATGGCATTCAACCAACTGACGTTTTCAACGGGCAGATTTGGACCCTTGTGCAGCGAAGGTTTTTGCCCCATCACCTGTTCATATACTTGCTGCGACGTTTCGGTTTTGGCAATCCGGAATCCGTCTATGGCGATGTGAACGGAAATGCCTGTCTGGGGGTCGCGCACTGTTTGTTGGGATGGTGGGATCACCGCCCAATCCAAAGCAAGAATTGCGGAGATGAGGAAAATTACGGTAGTGGGTCAGTTTGAATTTCAGGCATCTTGACCGCTCAAGCATTTTCTGTCACGCTGAAACCATGGCAAAGAAGGCTGAACGGCGCGACACAAACACCCTTGCATTCGACATCATGCAACAGGCTACAGGGCAAAAGCCGATGCCAGAAAAGAACAAGGCCGCCGTAACGCTTGGGCGTCTTGGCGGCTTGAAGGGCGGCAAAGCTAGGGCCACTAAGCTATCCCCTGAAGAAAGAAAGCAAATAGCGGAAAAGGCTGCTAGGGCGCGATGGAGCTAACTAATTGTAATTCGGCTTTCCCTTTCGGCTCTCCGATTCTTTTCCCATGAGTGACGCCATATGTTAAGCCGAATAAAAGTGCGTCAACTTCATCAAGCGGAAGTAGTAACGCTTCAGCAATCTTTTGCCTGGAACCGCTTTTGTTTATGTGGAAATCCCTTAATATCGCTTGAAGCACCCCAGATGTTTCCCTCTCGGCACTCTGGGGTTCGGCTCTTCTGTAACCCATTTTGCCTATTTGCACGCAAAGTGATTTATATTGCCATTCGGAAATAATATTCAGTTTCCTAAGCCTGTATACCAATGCAGCTAAGGATACGCCCCAGCGAGACTTAAGAGAAATGAGCCGATCTATAGTTGGGAATGCTGGCGCGTTAGCCAATACGCTATTTCTAGGCATAAGAAAAGCTGAGGCAAAAGAATCGGCTTGAGCTTCAATTGATGGGTTGAGATTCTTGGAGCCATGTTGGTGTAAGCAGAGATGTCCAAGTTCATGCGCCGCATCGAACCGACTTCGCTCAGCCGACTTGAGAGTATTTAGCATGACGATGGGAATATTGGAGCCTTTCCACATTGAAAATGCATCCACATTCATTGAATCTACAGCGAGCGAAAACACGCGTACGCCGTGTAATTCTAGAAGATGAACAACGTTACCTACTGATGCTTCCCCAATGCCCCATGTCTGGCGAAGAATTGTCGCCGCCTCCTCGGGCGAAGACGCATATTCTCTCAGGTCGGGGATAGAACACTTAGGTAGATCATAAGCTTCCTCGATCCAATCCGACAACGCCACGGCAAGAGAACCTTGGGATTTTGCCATGTCGCGATGCGCCGCAGACATTTTTGAAAGCGCCCTAAAACTTACCTGACCGTCATCTATGACTTCGAGATCCCCTCCATAAAAAAATCGTGGTGGGAATCGCAAAACGGCGGCTATTTTTTCAACTACCTGATGCCGTACATCGCCATCTTTTTCGTATGATCTTAGTGTTCTGGAATCAACTGAAATAAGGTGAGCCAATGCTGTCTGCGAAAGCCCGCGCCTCTTCCTTGCAACTATAAGTCTCGATGGATTGAAATTATTGAAATCTTCAGGCACGACGCTTTATCTCGAAAACGATTTCAGGGGAGGATGGAGCACTCGGGGGACCGCCACTCAAGAGTACCTGATTGGAACCATCGAGATCAATTGGATCAATGAAAATTCTTTTGTCGAACCCTGTCGGCCTTCCGTTCTTATATCCCCTTGGCCTTGATAGCTCCGCTCTGGCTTTTGAAGAATCAACATGGATAAGTAGCAACCACAATACGCCAGCTCCTTTGATCGAAACATGGCTCTTGCTTTGCTCAATTAGTTCGGCGAAAAGATTAAGCTGGATTCCATCGTCTATGGCACCAAGCGTCATCTTGCCTTTCTTTGATCGAGTAGTAGGAGACAAGGATTTAATGCCTGTGCTTTTGTCGCCACTTGCAATGGCGATAACTATACGCAATTCAGGCTCAACCACGAGAGCCCATCCCTTGATGTCAACAGCCGACCATTTCCGAATTACCAATTGGTCGCGCAGCGATTTCGTAGCCTCACTCCATGCATTAAATCCTCCAGCCGTTTTTGGATGATGTGGTGTTTGGTTCAGGCGCTCCATAGCAGCAACGCCTATAGCTTGTCGCAGAATATCCATAGTCAGATTCATCCCAGATAGTTCGGTTAGGCGACTATGGTCGTCATCGAAAATATGTGCTTGCATGAAACTAGTGTATACTACATTTTCCGGTTTTGCCTCCTACTTGTAGGTAGAAAAACCGGAAAATTTACAAAAAGAGTATTGCAAATGAAAGGGTTGACAAAACAACACAACTCAAGCATAATGGTCAGTATGAACCGCTTGAGCAACGAAGATCGCATCCGAGTAATCGCCGCATTGGTCGAAGGAAACTCTATTCGTTCAACAGTTCGCATGACTGGCGTTGCCAAGAATACCGTTGCCAAGTTGCTCGTGGACATCGGTGCAGCTTGCTCAAGCTATCAAGATCAAGCCTTTCGCAACCTTTCATGCAAGCGCGTTCAATGCGATGAAATTTGGAGTTTCGTTGGCGCAAAGCAAAAGAATGTTAAGCCGGAACATTTTGAAGATGGCGGCTTTGCTGGTGACGTGTGGACCTGGACCGCAATTGACGCCGATACCAAGTTGGTTCCTTGTTGGATGCTTGGGGCGCGTGATGCTCAATCTGCAAATGCCTTCATTGGCGATTTGGCAAGCCGTCTTGCAAGCCGCGTCCAATTAACCACCGATGGCCACAAACCTTACTTGAAAGCGGTAGAAGGCGCGTTTGGCTTTGATGTGGATTATGCGATGCTTATTAAGATTTACGGGGCTTCTTCGGAAGGGGAAAAGCGCTACAGCCCTGCTAGCTGCCTTGGTTGCGAATCCAAGGCCGTAACCGGTCAGCCTGATCCAAAGCATGTTTCAACGAGCTTCGTTGAACGTCAGAACTTGACCATGCGAATGGGTATGCGCCGATTCACTCGCCTGACCAATGCTTTCTCGAAGAAAGTTGAAAACCATGCCGCTGCAATCGCGTTGCACTTCATGTACTACAACTTCGTTCGCATTCACCAGACATTGAAAGTCACTCCAGCAATGGCCGCTGGAGTGACTACAAAACTGTGGGAGATCGCTGATGTGGTAAATTTATTGGATCAATGATATCAACAGGTTTACAACAGCAACAGATTTCTACTCACGAGTTGATCTACAATTAACTATGCTCACTACCAACGTAAACCTCCGCAAGGGATACGGAAGCATCATACGCATATTTTTGGATGAAGCCAAACCGCCATACCTGAGCCACCGCTTCTATATTCCCCAAAACAAAACAGCACTTGAATCGTTAGCTAACGATTGGAATACTGTTACTGTTAACTTCTCAAATGTCGCCCAGCGCAAGATTGAAGATGTCGAAGCCGAAACCTGCGCACGCTAGTACAACGGGCCAGCAAGAGCAGCGACACGTGGAGAAGCCAAGCTCTATCGTCTCTTCTCAATCAAAAGAGACCCTTACATACAGTTCTGGTCCAATCCCAAATCCAGAGACCCTAGCAAAATACAATCAAATACATCCTGGATTGGCACAAGATATTATTACTTCATTCAAGGCCGAATACGAACAGCGCCATCAAATGGAAACTCTCTCAATGAAAGGGGACATTGAAGCCATGAGACTTTCCCACACTGATGTGAGTCGTGGCCAATGGCTAGGATTCGTAATTTGCTTTTTAGGGATAAGCGGTGGATCTACCTTGGTATATCTTGGGCACGATACTGCCGGGGCCGTAATTGGGACAACGGGACTAGCTTCAGTAGCAGCGGCGTTATTAGGGAATAAGACTACCAAGATTTCAAACTGACCCACTACCAAAATTACCACAGTAACTTAAATCCTAATTGCATCTGCCGCGGATAATTCGATTGCGGAGCACTTACAGTTGACTTATAAAGGATGCCGAAATTTGCGCTGTCCGCAGTATTGTTGAACATTGCCGTTGTTACGAAGAATGAGTTGGCCACATTGAAGACTTCCAGGCGAAACTGGGCTCGGAATCGTTCATTGATCTGGGTCATTTTGTTCAATGAAACATCGGCCATGCGCGAGGTCTGCAAACGAAGTCGGGAGTCGTAATAGGGCGTGTAACGCGGGTTATAGTTGGGAACTATCAGGAAGTTTGGCTCCTTGCAGCCGAAATCCTGACTGAATCCTAAAGTGGATACGCTGC
Source organism: Bryobacterales bacterium (assembly GCA_043781815.1). GTDB lineage: Bacteria > Acidobacteriota > Terriglobia > Bryobacterales > Bryobacteraceae > JANXSF01. The sequence continues at coordinate 4,415 of JAYWBH010000798.1, forward strand.
CATCGGAATTCACTCGATTGACGCATGGCTGCACCGCCTGAATCTTTTCTTGGCCCCAGCCGAATGGAATCCGCGCATCTTTGAGATAGAGCACATTGGTGGGCAGAGCCCAGGGCATGCCGCTCATCACATTAAAGATCAACGTACTTTCCCAACCACTGACCAATTTGCTGGTCCACCCGCGGGTGCCCCCAAGAAATCTGTGACTTTTGCCCATAGGCAGTTGGGCAATCATGCTGGTCACAAAACGATGAGGCCGATCATATTGCGTTACGCCTTGTTGCATAACATCGTTTTGCGGGTCTAGATAACCAGTCCTTTGTTCATTCTTTGCCCACGTGTAATTGACATTGAGAGTAAGTCCGTTACGGACCCGCATGTTATACGCCGTTTGCAATGAGTTATACCAGCTTCTGCCGGTGTTGAGCATTAATTCAGTTAGACCGGTGAATTGTGGATAGGGTCGTAGAATCTGGTTACGTGAGATCGTGTTGCCAGTGTAAGAGTTTGTGCCGACAAAGGCATCCAGCCCCTTAAATGGGTTGGCAATACCTGCATCGCAATAACTGGGATTGCCCCCTAGTATCCAATTGCAGCGGTCGCGAAAAGCACCGTCGCCTTGCTCATCAAAGGTCTTCGATGTTTCCTGATCGTAACCGCGATTGGCGGAGTAGGTGATTTCAAAACGTCCTCGCAGCCCAATGGCACGCTGGATACTGAAGGAGTACTGGTCTGTGTGAGGAATTCGGAACTTGGGGTTGACGAAGCTGAAACTGCGCCCGGCAAAAGTGTTGAGCCCATCTGCCGAACCCCTTGGCTGGTTAATGATCGGAAACGGATTGTTGATCAAGTCAGGGTAAGTGCTGCGGTTCCCGTCAGGAGAAACGGACATAGTTGTCTGCGCATTAAATCCTGTTGATTGCAAATAGTTATTGCTGGGGTTGCTATAAAAACGGCCCCAACCCCCGCGCAACACAATCTTTTTGGTTAGTGCATAGGCTAATCCAATGCGCGGTTGGAAGGTATTTTTGTAGAGGTTGGAAGCCGTGCGCGGAGCCCCATTTTCCCCGGCAAATAACAGGCCGCCGCGCAGTGGATTGGGAATGTCAGGGTACTTAGCGTGGTCAATCAACTTATCCAGCGGACTAATCACTTGTGTATCAAAGCCGCGATTCAAACGATTGAAGCGTTCATTGGGTGGAAAGTTAAAGTCAAACCGCAAGCCTAAATTCATAGTAAGGCGTGAAGAAACTTTCCAATCATGTTGCAGCCATGGTGCTATGTAAGGGGACATGTAGATGAAAAACGATTGGTAATTCACAGTGCCGGAACTGGGAGTCCCTAGAAGAAATCCAGCGATGGAGTTGCCGCTAAGAGCATCTGTACGGGTATAGTCGGCCTGCGTGAAGATCCTGTTTTCATTGAGCTGAAATACAGTTCCAGGATTTTGTACCGCATATTGAATCCAACGCATATCAATGCCACCCTTGGTTGTGTGGGTGCCATTGACTTTGGTTAAGGACCCAGCAATGGCCCAGGAGTTGGTCACATTGCGACCAGGACTTCCCTTCCCTAACGCCAAGTAATCATCCAAAACATATCTTCCAAACCCTGGACTATAAGGGAGTGCGGTAGCCAGCGAAGAGGGAAAGCCCAAGCTGGCCAGGTCAAACGCTTTATTGGCCAAACCGTCATTACTTTCAATGTAGCGACTGAATGACACTCGCGAATTGAGTAACATGGAAGCTGTAAGTGTACTTACCCAGTCCATCACATAGGCATCGTTCACACGCTTTAAGGGTTGCGGCCCATCGCCACCGGGTTGGCCTCGAATACCATTCGTGGAACGAAATTCCGTACGGTCGTTACTTCCTTGCCGAAAGAAAACATGATTCCGGCTTCCGAAGTTTTGATCGAACTTGAACACCATGTTGTAGAACGTATCTTGTGCAGGATTCTGACCACCAGAAGCAAAATAGTTTTGTTGGGCATAGGCGACTCCTGCTGTTTTTGTGTTGGATGCCGGATAAAAGTCTACAATCCTACGGGCAATGGGATTGATGCGTGCTGCTGGCAATGTGTTGTTGGGGAAAGGATCACGAATGTATTTGCCGTTGAGCAAACGTGTGGAACTGGGGTCGTAAACGGTCACTAAACGGTTCGACCCGTCCACTAACTTTGCAAAATTACCGCTGCGCATTTCCGATTCAGGTACAGACAACACCAATGGCTGCGGAGTGGCTTCCCTGTACCCTTCATAGTTGAACAGAAAAAACGTTTTATTGCGTCCATTATAAATTTTGGGGATACGCAGAGGACCATCGAACAGCACCCCATACTGATCCAGATAATGGCCATCTTTGGGGGCACCGCGAGAATTGTTTTGGAACGAATTGGCATCCAGAACATTGCGTCGCATGAATTCATACAACGAACCATGCAAGAGATTTGTACCGCTTTTCAGCGCAACGTTGATTACCCCTCCGGCCGATTTTCCGTACTGTGCATCGTACGTATTCGTTTGAATCTTAAACTCCTGCACGGCATCCACTGGTGGCACGTAGGCAATGTTATTGTTTCCGCCTTGGGCGTTATTCGGTGCCCCATCCAGCAGAAATTCGTTGTTTGCATTGCTGCCGTTGATGTTCCAACGGGCGATCGCACCGTTATCGAAAGGCCTTTGATAAACCAGTTCACCGTTGTAATCCACACCAGGAACCAACATCGCCAACATGAATGGATTGCGCCCATTCAGTGGATATTCGGTAATGGCTTCAGCGTTGACCAAACCACCGCGATCGCTGGAATGTTCCAGGATAGGTGCTTCACTGCTGACCGTCATTTCCTGCGAAATGGTGCCCAACTCCAGCTTGAAATCAAGCGTGGTAGCTTGGGCCACAGTAAGTCCCAGGCCAGATTGGCGGGCAGTACGAAATCCTGGTGCAGCGACGGTTACGGAGTAAGATGCAGGCGGCAGAAATGCAACGGTGTAATTCCCGTGGGAATCGGTCTTTGCGGGATGCAAGTTGTTGGTGCCTTCGTTCTTGACGGCAATGATGGCACCGGCAATGGGAGCATCGGACGGATCAGTGACGCGGCCTACCAGAGTGGCGCGAAATTCCTGTGCCAAAACGGGCAATAAGAGCAGGAAGAAGAAAGGTAGGACAATTTTGAACATAGATCCCCAGGGTAATAACATATACGAATTTGCACGGATTGTCGATAACTTTTACGAGCCTTGCCTTTGGCGAAACTAGATTAAATCGTGATACGCTTGAGATAATTATAACGATCTGGCGTCACCGCATTCTTATTTTTCCGGTAAGGTTGGCATCTTAGAATTCAATCCTGTTCGCGTGGCTGGCTTGCAGACAATTTCAACTTTCACTCTCCCATCCATCCAGGTATGACAGACTTGTAGCGAAACCCCTCCGTCCCAACGTCCTCCGCTTGGTAGAACGCCTTTAGATCGCGATCTCTCTGCGGGCGAAGCGGGAAACCAATTATTTCTCTCTTCATGACGCCCGAGTCCGCAAGGCTTGCAACTTTTTCAAATACGTTTCCCGCATTCAAGCCAAGCTTCGCAGCCGAATGATACAGCTTTGACAGCACAACAATGCTGTCCCGCAAATCCTGAGATCCTCCCTCGATGACAAGTCCGATAAGACCCTGCTCTATGAGAATAGGCGATTGAGTCCTGATTGCGAGCACGGCCATATTAGCCGCATAATCCAAAAAGCCCTCTTTTGCAGGCTTGTTCATACTTGAGACAATTTCACGACGACTCCGCGTATCGGCATCCCAGAACAAGGTAACCACTGATGTTCTTGCCTCCTCAAGTGGAACCGAATATGCCCGCTTAGGCGGATTCTTTAGGAAATGGAGAACTTCTTCCGTGGTCCGCATAGTCACTTGACCTTTGATCGAATCCTCGGCAAGAGCGTTAAGGTGCTTAATTGCTTCTATAAGTTTGAAGTTGGTGGACATATACAAAACGTCTTTTAGTTTAAGGGAATTATGCCTTAGTCTAATATCCGGCCTAAAATTGTCTTGCTGCCTTGCGCTTGAGGGACTTATACTCGGTATTCTCAAAGGTCGCCAATGCGGTCTGCACTTCGTTCAAAGGAGAGAAATGATGCTGGAAGTCAATCCGTACATCGAATTTCAAGGGAATTGTCGGCAAGCGATCGAGTTCTACAAGAGTGCGCTGGATGCCGAAGTGCTTTTCACTCAGACCGTCGGTGAATCCCCTATGTCCGATATGGGACCGGCGGAAAATATTATGCACTGCACGATCAAAATAGGAACTTCGACGATCATGATGTGCGACGCCCCGAGGCTGGATTCCACTGGGGGCAGTGGCAACATCAGCTTGACCATTGGACTGAATGATCCGGCGCGGGCCCAACAAATCTTTGAGATCCTGGCCAAGGACGGTTCAGTGATCATGCAGTTGGAAAAGACCTACTGGGCGGAAGCATTCGGGATTCTGACCGACAAGTTTGGCGTCAAATGGTTGATTAACTGTGAAGCCCCAACACACGGTTAAAAACCGAC
>JAYWBH010000799.1:0-2939 GCA_043781815.1 Bryobacterales bacterium
CTGAAAATCGTTTGCTTCATGGATGGAACTTTAAAAATAACATTTCGGAGTTATCATTCGTATTTATCGAGCCACAAGATTGAACCGCAACGGTAGCTCTACCGATTTCGTGATGCCAATGCGTGGGCTGGTAGCAATCCCAAAAGCAGCTTCATTCCATTCCCGAACGGTAAGCGTCCCTTGCGTCACATCGCATCCATTTTGCTCACGCCCAATGCTCAACGCTTTGGTTAATCGTCCAGGACCATTGCAATTACAATTCGGCAAAAGGCCTGCCAGCGGATGCAACGCCCGGATCAGTACACACCCGGCAATCCCATCTTTTTCCGCCACAACGTTAAGGCAATAGTGCATGCCGTAAATCAGATAAACATAAGCGAATCCCGGTGGACCAAAGATCACATTAGTAGCTGGAGTGCGGCCCCGCGCGGAGTGTGCGGCAAGATCCCCAGTGCCTAAATAAGCTTCGGTTTCCACAATGCGCCCGGCACTTTTTCCATGGACGATCACTTTTCCAAGCAAGCTGCGAGCAACGGTGACAGCATCGCGCTCGTAAAATTTTTTGGATAAGATTGGTGCAGCAAAAAGATCTTCCACTTTCGTTCAGGGTACACTAATGAGTTCCTACTGTGCGGCTCTTTACTGGTATTGACCTGGATATCAAAACTCGGGAAAACGTAGCGGCGCTGCTGGCAAGCTTTCGTCCGATGGCACCCCTGCTGTGGAGTCCGGCTGAAAACTTGCACATCACCACAAAGTTTATTGGCGAAGTGCCGGATGAAGAAGTGGAGGAACTGACTGCTACGCTTCGACAAGTTCCCGTTCCTAAAGCATTCTCCGTGCGCTTGCATGCCTTCGGTTGGTTTCCTAATCCTCACAACCCACGCAACTTTTTCATTGGAATCGACGCGGGTGATTCGCTTTCCAACTTGGCCCTGGCCATCAACAAAACTCTTCTTGAAATCGGCATTCCCGCTGAGACCAAGCCATATGTTCCGCACCTTACATTGGCCCGAGTCAAACAGGCCAACGTGGATCTTCGTCCATTACGAGGGGCCATTGCCGCGCTGCCGTCTGTGGAATTCGGTGAGTTCGTTGTCCCGACGTTTCATCTATACTTGAGCGAACTCCAGTATTCCGTTTCAACTTATGTAAAACTGGCGGAGTTTCCTTTGTCTTTATGATTCCTGTCCTTCTACTTTTGGCCGCCTACATTCTTGGCGGGATTCCTTTTGGATATCTTCTGGTCCGCTTCACCACAGGGGCCGACGTGCGCCACATGGGTAGCGGAAACATTGGTGCCACCAATGTATTGCGCACCACCGGTCGGCTGGCTGGAATGGTCACGCTTCTGTTCGACATAGTGAAGGGCTGGGTGGCCGTTTGGTTAATGGGGCATTTCACCAAACAGGATCCGCTGTGGATGTCGCTTGCCGCCGTCGCTGTTGTACTGGGCCATGCCTATTCCATTTTTCTGAAATTTCAAGGTGGAAAAGCAGTGGCCAGTTTTGTCGGTGCGTTCCTTTATTTGACGCCGTTAACAGTTGCAGCAATCACCATTGTGTTCATTGCCGCTGTTTGGTATTCCCGACACATATCCTTCGGTTCCATTGCTGGCGCCGCCCTGTTTCCCTTTGGAGTTTGGATGATTGAACACCCTCCCCTTCCCGTGCTGATCGCAGCAATTACCTGTGGCGGGTTTGTCATCTGGCGACACCGTTCAAACGTGCAAAGATTAAGAGCAGGTACGGAAAACGTGTTTACCTTCTCAAAGAAATCGTCATGAAGCAACTTGCCGTTTTAGGCGGAGGCAGTTGGGGCACCGCCCTGGTAATGGCCCTTGCCCCGAAGTTTGATCACGTGCGGCAGTGGGTGTTTGAAACAGACCTGGCCGCGCGGATGCAGACTACCCGCGAGAACGATATTTTCCTGCCGGGCTTCAAATTACCGGCCAACGTCACCGTTTTTCCTAAACTGGCCGACGCCATTGTTGGTGCGGATATCGTGCTGGGAGTGACCCCCAGCCACCACCTTCGACGCGTTTTTCTGCACGCAAAACCGCTATTTAACGACCAAATGTTGCTTGTAAGTGCCACTAAGGGGCTAGAAAACGTCACTTTATTGCGCATGAGTCAGGTAATTTTTGAAGTAACCGGCTATAGTTCAGCGGTGCTATCGGGTCCGAGTTTTGCCAAGGAAGTGGCCCGCGGGGAACCGACAGCTTGCGTGATCTCGTCTGAATTTCCTGGGTTGGCCCGGGCGATTCAAAGCGCATTTTCGACCCCAAACTTCCGTTTATACGCCAATTCCGACCCGATTGGGACCGAAATTGGCGGAGCGATGAAAAACGTTATGGCCATAGCTTCCGGAGTCTGTCACGGCCTGGGGTTCGGTTCCAACACCTCCTCTGCACTGATTACCAGGGGATTGGCGGAAATGACCCGGCTGGCGGTGAGTTTAGGTGGCCAACCGCAGACGCTTTCGGGTTTAGCGGGCGTGGGTGATCTGGTTCTGACCACAACTGGAGGGCTGAGCCGCAATCGTCAAGTGGGGATTGAACTGGCCAAAGGCCGCAGTTTGGAAGATATTGTTGGATCTACCAAGATGGTGGCAGAAGGCGTGGAAACCACCAAGGCGGCCTGCGATTTGGCGCGACGGCAAGGCGTGGACGTTCCAATTACGAATAGTATGCATTCGGTATTGTTTGAAGGCAAATCGCCAAAATCGGCAATACGTGACTTGATGGAACGCTCGTTGAAGATGGAATAGCTGTAAACCAATCTAAAATAATCACTTAGGTTTATTTCTTTTGATTGCCGGGGCTGAAAGAATTGGATCACGAAGACGACCCTATCAAATTTCCGCAACCTTCGCATTCTATTCGTGTTCAGAAAGATATGATAGCGGTCGGCGCACTAGAACCAGATACGGAATTGATG
>JAYWBH010000800.1:0-8962 GCA_043781815.1 Bryobacterales bacterium
GTCCTCTCGTAGTGTATCCATGCATTGAGAATACCCTCAACTCCCCCACAGGGTCAATCCTTATCTTAGCGCTTATGGGACAGAGACCTCAATTCCCGAAAACACCGCGTAGAACACTGAATACAAACAATTCGTCAACTTGCCTTATGCCACCAAAATACTAGTTTGCAGACTTTCCAAATGACGATGATGCTCGGATCAGCCCTGTTATCATATACTTCCATTAGCATAGAACAAATTAGCTCGAGTATGGTTTATTACCAATAAAATTCATTTTTCCTATCCCATGTCCGACAATCGAATTGTGCTCATTACACGTTCAAAGGACGTCAGGCTTAGACTTGGGCTCAGGATTCTCTGTTGCCTTCAGAAAATCGGGATCTACCATCGCAAAGGGGGAATCCGTTCACGAACGTCCTTCCTTCAACGCAAAGTCTTTCCGTCGTAAGGGGTTACTTAGTTTGGAAGGAAATCCAATTGTAGTCAACAATAGGGACTTGAGGTCTCTGACCCCGACCCTGACCCCGACCCTTCACCTGCATAATCCCAATCGAGTCCGTCGCCTCGGGATTTAAAGTATCAATTCATTAGCCAAGGCAAGAGTCTGATTAGTGCGATTTATCAAAAAACCATTTGCATTTTTTTAAGACTGGTAGTACGGTTACATCAGACCCTAATTCACTCATCTCAACCATTCGCCATCGGAGGGACGTAATGCATCGCGCTTGCCATCTTATCTTGGTATCTGCAATTTGTTTTGGTGTTCCAGTATTTGCTCAAAAAGGCTTCCCCCCCCGACGCCCGTAGTCTCTAACAACACAATCCCCCAGCCGTTAAACGGCGCACTGCAAGGGAAGGTGATCGACGACACCGGCAAGCCCGTGGCAGGGGCCGTCATCAGCCTCAGGCACTTCTTCCAGGTTCAAGGCCGCGACCAACAGGCTATCTCCAAGAACGACGGTACGTTCCTAATCAGCCAAATGCCGTCCGGCGATTATTCCCAATGCACGACTGTCCCCAATAGTGACTACGTCGATGATTGTGAGTGGAATTTGGCGTTTCTGCCGCGCGTCTTATCCAACCCATCGCCTACGCAACCGGGCCCAGCTCCGGCGGCCAAAGCTGTTTTCGCCGGCGACTTGCCACACAGTTCTGAGCGTATCGTAGTTCCACCTCAGGCAACCAGCCCGCTCCAGTTCCTTCGTGTCCGCAAAGGTGCGCGTGTCACCGTCCGGCTGATCGACCCGGCGGGCCTGATCGACGGAAAATCCACTTTGTTCGTTGGCGCGCTCAGCCCAGTAGGCATGCTGATTCCAGCGAAACCTACCGCAACGGGACCCGTTGTCGCTTATGAGCAGGTGATCCCGCTTGACACCAAAATTCGTCTTGTAGTGAACAACAGTTCTTTGATGGCCACTAGCGCAAGAGGCAATACGCCGCTCGGAGCCGGTGGCGTCACTGAAGTGACGGTGGGCGCGAAAGATCCGCCCCTGGTGATCAACTACACAATTGTGGGCCGCAACACCGCCGCCGGGAGCCAATAAGATGAACCGGCACCTGCCTCAAATTATCTCAGCGGTACTATCCATCACGGCTTGCTTTTCTCAAGGTGTCTCGGTGTCAGTCACGCCAGAATCTGGCAACCCGCAAGGCGCGCCCAATCCCAGGTGGCTATTCACCGTTACCTTCCAGAACGGATCGGTTATTGGGGGTCCTTATCTTGTGGATCATTTCCAGGCCTTCACCAGCAATGTCGGCGCAATCGATCCCACGAATGATAGTTGCATGTTTCAGTACACAAACCGCGATCCCGTGCCCAGATTCTCTATTTTTGGCGATACGCCTTACATCCAACAGTACAGCGGCCCCTGGACCAACTGGAGTGCCGGCATCAGCGAAAACAGCCAGTGCCGGGTGTGGGCGCAGGATGCCACTCGCACGACCGCGCAAGATGGCCCTAACCTCACGTTGAGATTCTACGTAGAGGGCACCAGTTTGATGGAAGGTACGTATGGTATCCGCATTTCCTACGGCAATTGGGCCACTGGCTACTCGAGTGGGTGGGGAACTTTTCAAAATGCTGCGTTGTGGACGCCCCGGACCACTTTGCCGAACGCTCCTGTGAAGACGGTAGCCGTGACGTCTCAAACCGGCCAAGGTGCGACATTTGACAGCATGGAAACCTTCTGCGCTGCATCCTTTTCGGCGTGACGTCTCAAACCGGCCAAGGTGCGACATTTGACGTCACAATGTCATCCAGCGGCGGTGCGGGCAATGGTGTAAGGGCATTGACCCGCGCGTTGCTGATCGTGAACACCAGCACCGCCCTGGACGGCACCAATGCCTGTTATGCCATCTACCATCGGACCAGCCGCGAACTGATGCTCATCGACGCGAATGGCAATGCAGGGATCACATCACGGTTACTCGGTACATCCCCGAATGCGAGTTCAGGCGCTTCTAGTCCTAACTGTATTATGGATCTAGGGCAGTCGTGGTATTCGGAAAGCTTCTCAACGGAACGGATTGTGGTGCCAGTGACTTTCAGTAGTTCTTTTATCAACCGCGCAGGTACTAAGAACGTTTTCTTCGTGCCGATTGATCGGCCGGGAAATACCTCGTCCGCGACCACACCGAACGCTGACCAGACCTGGCCAGCGACGGCGTCGTATCTGATTTCGGGATTCGTCGGCCTAGGTTCCACAGGTCTCGCGGGCGTCGCTATCAGTCTTTCCGGAGGGCAATTCAATTCAACCACGACCGACTCGGGAGGAAACTACTCTTTTGGCGTTCTCGCTGGACGAAACTACGGAGTGGTGCCTGACTTGGCGAACTACAGCTTCGCTCCATCCAGTCTCACGCTCAATAACGTTGGCACCAATTTGGTTGCAAATTTCGGCATAAACACAATTGAGGTCCCGATACTCCCAGGGGGAGCACCGCCCGGCCCTCCCGGTCCGACACCTACGCCTACACCTCCGTCTGACGTGGTTGGGTCGCTGCAGATGTGTAACGATCTGAGCGGTTTTTGGTCTGATCAATTAAATAACCATTCTCTTTCACAGAACGGCTTATCTATAGTCGGTACTACGACGCAGCCCAACCCTGTCTGTGGAACCGTCACGTGGCAGACCAGTGGAACATCGACTGGACCGGGCCAGTTCTCGCTATCCTTCGCGAATGGATACCCCCCGATTGACTCGTGTGGCGGCCGTGTGGTTTCTTCGACTGCAAATTTGACCATAACATCCTGTTCGACGGCATCATTTGTCGACACAACTCCGGGACCGGGAGGAGAAGCTCCTGCGCGAAAGCTGTACCCAGGTGCAATTCTGGACTGGACAAGAACTTCCGTGCCTCCAGGAATTGGGATCCGGGCGAACATATACTTGAACAGCGTGGAGGTAGCTCTCTCTGGCCCCAATAAGAACAGCAACCTTTCTCTCTCGATCCGGCAATCGGGAAGCAATTCCGCAAGCCTTCCCCTAAACCAGCCAGGTCCTGCGTCGGAAGGTGCGCATATCTATAGCCTGAAGAGGCTGGAACTAACACCAGGGTCGTACGGTACAGTATACGCTACATGGGATACGTCGACCTTACAAGTGCCAGTTTCGTTCGACGTGATCGGCGCGACCCGCTACTCCACTTACAACACGCCGGATTCGAGTGATCCAACGTGTTCTGGCCCGACTCAACGTGCCGCCCTCACCGATTTTGTAACTACGAGGCAAGTTTGTCACTATGAAATTGTAGATTTGACGTCGAAGTTCGCCGATCAAGTAAGGCTCAACGGGTCAGGAGTTCATGCTGGGGCTACCATCATCCCGTTAAAAACCAGTTGGATGAGAAATCTTTGTAATCTCCCGGCGAATGTTGGGCTAGGGATCGACGATATTTTTGTCCGAAATGTGCCGCCTAAGACTGGCTCATGCAACACCACTCTTGGTGCGGGGGTCAGTCTCGCCGCATTTTTTGATAGCGGGAACTGGGCATGCGGCGATAATGTGCTGATGGTTGATTTAAACACGGCGCAAACAAATTCTATTCGAGTTGTACAGGACAACTGTCCTGCATGCAGAGGTGCCTTTGGCGGACAGCTTGCTCACATTGATGCCTACAGCGGCTCCGGTGCATGCGGTGGCATCGTCGATACAGGAAATTTCTTTTCGATAAAACTGAGGTAACAATGCGAACGGCTCCTCGTCTCAATATTTCTATCGCGGCTGGCGTTTTTATTTCCACATGCGCCTACGGCCAAATTTTGCAGTCTCGCCCGGAGTTATGCGGCAACAAAGGGTACGTCGCCGTTCCCACCGGTTTGGTTGCAAAGGACGGTAAGTTACTGCTGACAGCGGGCTCCTCCAGGGATTTCGAGATCGACATTTTAAGTGGCAGCACCGTGCATCAGGTCTGTCCCCTATCTAGCGATCGGATGCTTATCTTCGTTCAAGCTTCGCAGGGTGGCTCATACGAGGTGTTTATTATTAACACTCGAACCGGCGTAACATTCGAACGGTTTCGAACCTTCAACCCCTCGGTGTCGCCAAACGGGCGCTGGCTGATATACCAGGTATTCTACGCGCATCCGCCCGATCCATCCGACGAATACATTCTGTACGATCTGGCGAAGAGTCCTGAAGAGAACACAATGCCGGGGCGCAAGCGAAACTGGGAGGATATACGGGGACGGACAGTTTACCCCGCCGTGGTGGATGGCAAACCGTTTCACAATGTTGGGCTCCCCCCAAGTCAACGCCACAGCCGGGCTTCAGGGGATTTCAGCTGGTCTGCCGACAGCAAGGCCGTCGCGTTTGCCGATCGCATGGTGACGGGCACTTCACTCGTACTGATTGACGTAAGGCATCCTATACCAACAGCACGGACTTTTCAGTTGAAAGGTCGGCCTTTTGCCATTGTGAGTATGGATCTTCAGTCACGGTTTTTGATAATCACTTACAAATTCGACTACTTCTCTATCGCTCCGCCTTTGAAAACAATGACAGTGCAGTTGGATGATTTCAAGCCAGCGCCCTTTGAGCCCCATCCGGAGATTGTGCCGATGGAAGCGATCCGCGTCTATTCGAACCAAAGCGTTAAATGACACCCAAAGATTTGTTGGTGCGCGCCGTCTGGAAAATCGACTTCATAGGGGATCAATAGGGATCAATAGGGACAGGATCAATAGGATCAATAGGGATCAATAGGGACGGATCAATAGGGACATCAATAGGGACAATCAATAGGGAGATCAATAGGGATCAATAGGATCAATAGGGATCAATAGGGACAGAGACCTCGATTCCTGAAAACACGGCGTAAAACACTGAATACAAACAATTCGTCAACTTGCCTTATGCCACCAAAATATTAGCTTGCAGACTTTCCAAATGACGACGAAGCTCGAATCAGCCCCGTTATCATATACTTCCATTAGCGTTAGAACAAATTAGTTCGAGTATGGTTTATTACCAATAAAATTCATTTTCCCATCCCCATGTCCGAAAATCGAATTGTGCTCTCGACGCGTTCAAAGAACGTTAGGACTAGACTTGGGCTCAGATCTGCCATCGAAAAGGGGGAGTCCGTTCATGAAAGTCCTCCCTTAAACGCAAAGTCTTTCCGTCGTAAGGGGGGTACTTAGCTTGGAACGAAATCCAATTGTCGTCAACAATAGGGACTCGATGTCTCTGACCCTCGACCCCGACCCTCTGACCCAAGAGTAACAGTAACGTTACCTCTGACTAGCAATTGGCCGCACTCCTATTTTAGACATAGAATTTAGACCCAGAAGTTATCAAGATGAGTGAAACAGCGGTAGTTGCCATATCAGAACCAATCCTCCAGCAGCAACCCCGGCACCCGCCCAAACTCCGCCGTATTATGCGTAACCAACGTTGCCCCATTCACAATAGCCGTCGCGGCGATCAGCGTCTCCAAAGGCCCAATCATCTGTCCCTTCCCCGCCAGTTCATTCCGAATCACAGCCGCCCGCTTCGCTGCCTGCTCATCAAACGGAAGCACGCGGCTCACTCGAACCAGCGCGTTCAATGCATCTCTACGAGCACTTGCATGAGCCGTTCCTACTTCCAATTCATATAACACAACCGCCGGGATTGCAAAATCCCGCGGAGGCGTGGACAACAAACGCCGTATCACGTTTGGGTTGCCTTTGAAATAATAGATGATTGTATTCGCGTCGGTTGCAAACATCCATCAATCCAGCGACTCACGCGGAACGTCTGCCGCAGCTGGTTGACTTTCCACTAGTGGCCAATCGGGAAAGGCCCCCGCCGCATCCACCACTGTCTTCGGCCATTGTGCCAATGTTGCTTCTTGAATCTTGTTTGCAACCCATCGGCTTAAAGATAGGCCCTCAGATTCGGCGGCCGTCTTAGCCAAGCGTTCTGTCCCGTTGTCCAGGTAAAGGGTAAGTTGCATTAGTCCAGTATACTAATACATATACTTTGTTTCAAGCATTCCTTACGATGCCACTCCCAAGACCTCGTTCCCACCTTATTCCCATAAACATGTCCCACCAAATCAACACCATACCCTCCATCCCCTACCAACCCCCACCCAGCCCGTGCCACCATACACCCAAAAGGAATCGTGGCGCTCCTCCATCTGAGAGCCCGGTCGACCCCTAGGGTGATTCTAGACTCTCCCTTAACCGTCTGCGTAAGATGGACGCCCGCTGTGCCGCGTCAAATCAGCCCCTCGCTTCGCCGTAGAGGGTTACTAAACGGCTAACCTTGGAGCGCTCCAAATTGAAACAATTCAACCGCTTACAAGATATGAGTGAAAGACACGCATATTTTATTTGACAACGGGACACTCATATTCAATAATGAATTAGAGCTAAACCAGCTCGCCAGTTTCTAGACACAATCGTCAAAACGGAGAAAAAACTCAATATGTCCAAAATCATCGGAATCGATCTCGGTACCACCAACTCTGTCGTCGCCGTCATGGAAGGCGGCCAGCCCGTCGTCATCCCCAATCAGGAAGGCGCCCGCACCACCCCGTCCATCGTTGGATTTGCCAAGTCTGGCGAACGGCTGGTCGGCCAGGTCGCCAAACGTCAATCGGTCACCAATCCGCACAACACTATTTATTCCATCAAGCGCTTCATGGGACGCCGTTTCGACGAAGTCTCTGAAGAAATGAAGCTCATGCCTTATTCCGTCGTCAAGGGCGATAAAGGTGATGCTCGCGTAGAAGTCAGCGGCAACAAGCAGTCTCCGCCAGAAATCAGCGCCATGATTCTCACCAAATTAAAGGAAGCTGCCGAAGCTTACCTGGGCGAAAAAGTGACCAAAGCGGTCATCACCGTTCCCGCTTATTTCAACGATGCTCAGCGCCAGTCCACTAAAGACGCAGGGGCCATTGCCGGCCTTGAAGTCATGCGCATCATCAATGAACCCACGGCCGCTGCGCTCGCTTATGGCTTAGACAAGAAGAAGGACGAAACCATTGTTGTATACGATTTCGGTGGCGGCACCTTCGATATTTCCATTCTCGAAGTGGGCGATGGCATTGTGGAAGTGAAGTCCACCAATGGCGATACGCACCTCGGTGGCGATAACATTGACCAGCGCCTCATCGATTGGATCGTTGAGGACTTCAAGAAAGAGCATGGAGTCGATTTGTCTGCGGACGGCATGGCCCTGCAACGTTTGAAGGAAGCAGCGGAAAAGGCCAAAATCGAACTTTCCACTTTGCTTGAAACGGAAGTCAATCTGCCCTTCATCACTGCCGACGCTACTGGCCCCAAGCACTTGGTCAAGAAGCTCACCCGCGCACGGTTTGAACAGATGGTGGACGATATTTTGCAGCGTTCCGTTGGACCCTGCAAACAGGCTTTGACCGATGCTGGTTTGACCCCTGCGCAGATCGATGAAGTGGTTCTTGTCGGTGGTTCAACCCGCATCCCGAAAGTACAGGAAATTGTTCGCAACCTGTTCGGCAAAGAACCCAATCGCACCGTAAATCCCGACGAAGTTGTGGCCATTGGCGCAGCCGTTCAGGGCGGTGTTTTGGGCGGCGAAGTGAAAGACGTTCTGCTGTTAGACGTCACTCCGCTGTCGCTAGGAATTGAAACGCTGGGTGGCGTGTTCACCAAGCTGATCGACCGCAATACAACCATTCCGACGCGCAAGAGCGAAACCTTTTCCACTGCTGCCGACAATCAGACTTCGGTAGAAATCAAGGTGTTCCAGGGCGAACGGGGCATGGCCAAGGATAACCGTTTGTTGGGTGTGTTCCAGTTAGGAAACATTCCACCAGCATCGCGCGGAATTCCGCAAATCGAAGTGATTTTCGATATCGACGCCAACGGCATTTTGAATGTCACTGCGAAAGATAAGGCCACCAATAATGAGCAGAAAATCACCATCACCTCCTCCAGCGGTTTGAGCAAGGACGAAGTGGAAAATATGGCCAAAGACGCCGAATCGCATTCCGCTGAAGACAAGAACCGTCGCGAGGAAATCGAGTCTCGCAACCAGGCCGACGCCATGGTTTACAACGTGGAAAAGACGTTGCATGAGCACAAGGATAAGATCAGTCCTGAAGAAGTGAAGACGGTGGAAGACGCTCTTGAAGCAGCCAAGAAATCGGTACAATCGGGCACGGCTGAAGAGATCAAGGCATGTACAGATCGCTTGACCCAGGCCAGTCATAAGTTGGCCGAAGCCATGTATAAGGCCAGTTCCACCCCACCAGCAGGCGGAGCAACTCCTGGAAACGATACCCCAACCGGCGACGCACCCAAGCCCAAAGCTGACAACGTGGTGGATGCCGAGTTCGTTGATGTAGACGACAAGAAGAAATAGTTGAGTTCAGAACAGGCAGGCTGAATGCCAACTTATTTTTCCCTCAATTGTGTTGTTATCAGCGTTCATCTGCGTCCATCAGCGGCCATTAATTTGGGCAGCTCTTGGACGCCGATGAACGCTGATAA
>JAYWBH010000801.1:0-2923 GCA_043781815.1 Bryobacterales bacterium
ACGCCTACTCCGGCTGTTGTATCCAATGGTTTAGCGGTCCACAAGGCCTTGTCGAAGCCTTTCAACCCGCCATGCAAATGATTTTCGCCATTGTTCACCGCCAGGGTGTACTGCTTCCCGCCCAGCTTAAACTTGCCCTTTGCAATGCGATTTCCATAACGACCAACCAAGGCTCCAAAAAATGGATTTTCCTTCAGATAGTCTTCAACGCGCTCGAAGCCCAGCACAATATCGTCCAGCGTTGCCTTGCGGTCAGGAGTTCGTAGAGAGACAACCACGCCACCATAAGTCATGATTCTTACTTCCACGCCATTCTTGTTGGACAGGGTGTAGATTTCCACATCCTGGCCGTCGGGTAGTTTCCCGAAGGATTCCTTGATGATCTTGGGCTTTTCTGGCGGAGGGAGAGTCTTTGCGCAACCAGCCAGCGAAGCTAGCGTTATGGCAACAGCGGTTCTGCGAGTAAGGGGCATTTTGTTCCCTTCCATTCTTCCGCAACCGGACGTGCTGAGTCCACATTATTCTGAATGAATTTCGGGTGCGCGACATAGACGTGGAGACGAACGAGTATCCGATACCGAGCCGTGACCGCGAGGGAGCGGTTTTTCAAAGGCCTGATACGCTTCGCTCCAACACTTGAAGCTGTCCGATTGCGGGAAAACTAAGTGGACATCCGGCATTCAGCCTGCCAAGTCTGACTAGCGGGCTTTTTCACACCTTCGAGTGCTTGGAAAACTTCTACAATTGGGGAAACTACATGACATTGGGCGGGATGCCTATCCCACTGCGAACATGTCAACATTGGAATTTGAGAATTAAGCAAGCCCACCGGAAGACATAGGATTTACTGCCAATTTCGTTTTTCTACTTGCTCTGCTACTTTTGGATTGCAGTACCTGAAACGATATTGTCCCTGGGGGCTGGTCCTCTCCAAATGAATGGTCTCCGGGGGAATCGTTCCTTAATCGAGTTTGAAAATCCGAATCCCGCCCTGGTCGTAAACCTTGGCCACTCCTGTGGGATTTTCCAGGCTCTTCTGGATTTTCTGATAGTCTTCCAAATCCAGGTCCCGTCTGAAATCGTCCTTGGTCAGGTAGAGGTAATTCAGATTGTGCTTGTGAGCGTAGTTCACTGCGTCGGAATAGGCGGCCATAATTTGCTTGGGCTCGTCCCGATACATATGAACTGTGGGGATAATCAAATTCGCCGATTTCCGACCCGTATAAAGATAAACCAGCGTGTCTTGTTCAGCCAAAATTCGCGCGTCCGACGGCAAATTGTTTTTGACCCAGGCAAACGCTGGTTTGTTGCGTTCCAAGCGCTGGCGGAATTCATCCATCATGCGGGGAAGCAAATTGAATGTCGTGAAAAGTTGAGCCATCAGGCAGCCTGCAAAAAGGGCGGAAACGGCTCCAGCCATGATCTTCGCCGCCATCCGTTGTGAGCTATCTTTGTGATGGAATCCTTTCCGGATATTGCCAACCAGTTCCTTCATCTCTACACAAAAACCAGCCAACAAGAGCGGTGCCAGGGGCAGGACGAATCGTTCATTAGGCGGAAAACTCCAGATGGCAAACATGGCGAGGAAGACAGCTCCGAAGGCCGCGTATTGCCACTGCGATTTTTCCCTGGAGAGTTTCCAACAGCCGCGTAACGTGGCGATTGCCAATAGCTGCGTCAAAATCTTCATCGGCAAAGCCTCACTGACTTTGGGCAGCACCAGCGCACCAATTCCATAAAGCAACGAGTCGATATTCTTCCAAAGGAACAGATGCAGTTCATTCCAGTGGAAATTCAACCAATGAAATCCGGCGTAATTGGTGTAGTAGAGCGTAATCAGATCGGTTCCCGCGCCCATATGCTGCTTCGACCAAACGGCCCAGGCGACCACCGCAGGCACCATGGTTACGAAGAATATAGCAGCCGCATTGAACCTGCGGCGAAGCAACAATACAGCAGGCACGGAAATCAGCAAAGCCACGCCAGCGGTGCGGAACAGGAATGCCAGACCTGCGGTAATGCCTGCTATGGCCACCCATTTCCATCCACCATTTTCAGCCGTGCTCAATGCGATGAACACTGCCAATAGGAACACGGTGAACGGAATTTCACTCATCAGCATTACGCTGAAAAAGATGACGTAAGGGTTCATGGCCAGCAATGCTGCCAGCCCCCATTGCCATTTGGATGTGAAACCCAGCCTTTGCCAATAAAGCATGGCCAGCAATAGCAGCAACGGTAACATGCGCCATTGCACCCAGACGGCCTGTTTCAAGTTGTCAGGAAATGTTGCGCCATCGGCCCACGCTGCCGCGAGCAGGGCTGGATACCCAGGTGGATATTTGGTTTGAGCCGGTTCACCGGGCAAACTGGGAATGCGATATCCTCCGCCATCGAACAGGGTCTTGGCCGACGTCAGGTAAAGCCCGTCATCGCCAAAGTCACCAAAGCGCGGATCATCCTGGTTGTGCCAGGTAAACCAAAGCGAAGGAGTCAGCAGAAATAGAAACGCCACCAGCGGCGCCAGGAATTTCATGGCTTAGTGAGCTGGAACAGTATTGGTTAAATTGCCATGTTGATCGAAAGCCATCGCTTCTGCCGCACCAACAATTTCCAGCGTCGCATCGGCTGCAATCTGTCCACGTAAGTTTTCACTGAGGAACAAGGACGATATCTCCAGCGAATTCCTGACCCACCCGATGGTCACTTCCGCCTGATCCAACTTGCCCACGGTGGGCATCATGGAACTCAGGCATTCCAGATCCGATGGGTAATGAAGGGGTGTGCGAATGGCGGCAGGGGTGGACGCAGTCAATGAATTGATGCGCGTTGGATTCCAGTCAATCTTTTCTAAAAGTCGATCATGAACCACGTCGCCCATGC
This sequence comes from Bryobacterales bacterium, assembly GCA_043781815.1. GTDB lineage: Bacteria > Acidobacteriota > Terriglobia > Bryobacterales > Bryobacteraceae > JANXSF01. Next base: position 2,884 of record JAYWBH010000801.1, read on the forward strand.
CTAGCCCGACGCCGTTGCCGTAGCTCATCGAACTTAAATC
>JAYWBH010000802.1:0-2918 GCA_043781815.1 Bryobacterales bacterium
GTCTTTCTGGCAAATTCATCCACTTCGCGGATTTTCGATATCAAGTTGAAGGTCTGTTTGGAAAGCCCCTTGCCATTCCACTCGCGGTTCATCGAATTCGCTTTGTGGTAATCCGTTACAGAGAGCAGGCGCCGGTCTGGGGCTGGAAAAACACTACTTCTGCGGGCACCTAACTCTTTACGAGCCAAAACATCACATTCCCTGGGTGTGCCTTGCACCAGACCAATGGGAATATCAATCCCAATGGCCGGGGGGCGTCCGCCGTATTCCAGAAGTTCGGAAATATGCTTCGTGAAATGAAAGCAGATTTCCTGGTCAGGCCGCCAGATGGCGACAATCCAACCGCCAGGACATCCGTCCAGCCCCACTAAGGTATTTTCTAGGAAATTCACTCAATGTCCCCAAAACAATTTGCAGGCCTAAAGGGCTGTAACACAAGAGGCTTGCAAAAAAAATAGCACAAAAGACCTTAAGAACCCAAAAGTTTCCAGCAGAAGTTGACGATAGGAAGTACTAAGGAATGAAAGTGCTTGAAATCATTCGCAAAAAGGTGTCCAGGAGCAAGACTTTGAGTTACAGTCATAATGAGAGTAATCAAAAGAGCAATAGTCTCCCCCTCATGGATCGTCCCAATCAGCCAAACGCGCCAAACCCAGGCGAATACTATTCGTGGCGCCCGGAAGGGCATGCCGTAAACATCTCTTTGCATTTTGAGATCGTCGATAAACTTCTCATTGAAATCATGAAAGGTTTTGGATCTATCCCCCGTCGTGGGGCTGAGGTCGGAGGGCTTTTACTGGGGACATCGGAAACCACCGACGGAAAGCTGCATATCACCATCCGCGATTTTCAGCCTGTTGCCTGTGAACATTCTGGAGGTCCATCGTACAGCCTGTCGGCGAAGGATATTCAGGGTCTGAAGAGCGGTATTGAACAATGGCGCCCTACTGGCAATGTGGAAACGCTTTATGTGGTTGGTCATTATCGTAGCCACACCAGGGAAGGCTTGGGCATGTCCGACGAAGATATTGATTTGATGGACGATCATTTGCCCGGCGATGACAAAGTGATGCTGTTGGTGAAACCATTTGCCACGCGCACCAGTTCCGCTGGCTTTTTCTTCCGCGAAAGTAGCGAGTTTCTAAGGACTGATGCCAGCTACCTTGAATTTCCCTTCAAACGGAAAGATCTGGGTGGGGGCAGTTCCGGTACAGAACGAATCGCCGCCGCCGCCCGTTTTGGGGAAAGTCGACCGCCAGCAGAAACTCCTTTGCAGTTTCCCAGTGCTCCCCGGCCATCCAGCAAACCGGTGATGGAGGCTGAAACCATGTCTTATGCCGATCCTGAACCTGCTCCGCAGCGCAGGAACGTCAAGCCTGAAGCGGAATTTTCCAGCGATCCCGAACCGTCTCAACTGTTTCGTCCTCGAAGGGAAAGCAGGTTGCGCGGTGGTTGGGTATGGATCCCGCTATCGTTGATTTTCCTGGTGCTGGGTGTGCTGCTTGGATTCCAAACGGCTTTATCCATGCGTCCCAACGGCCCAGCAGCTCTTGGTCCTGAAATTTTCAATCTTGCGCTTACGGTGATTAAATCCGGGGACAGCCTGAATGTCACTTGGGACAGGCAAGCTACGGCTGTCCGCACAGCGGGCCACGGCGTACTCTACATTAAAGATGGGGATTTCAACAAGGCTTTGAATCTGGATGCTACAGAACTGCAAGTTGGCAGTGTGGTTTACCGCAAACCTTCCACTTCGGTAACGTTCAAGTTGGAAGTATTCCCCAGAGACCGCACTGTGGTGTCGGAATCAGTAGAGTACAAAGAAGCTCCATAACCCAGGGTGGGAACAATTCTTCTGGCCCCCAGGAAACGAATGTTTCCCAGCATGGGGGCGAAGGTATCAATGCGTACGTTGTGGGTTGTCAAAGCGGCATGGGAATACTTGCCATTCCCCAGGTAAAGCCCAACGTGTGAAATAGTTAGCTCACTAGGCCCATAGAAAACCAGATCTCCCATGGTCAGTTGATCGGCTGAAACGGGTTGGCCAATGGCAAATTGCTGATGGGCTGCCCTGGGAATGGAGATTCCCAATTCTTTATAGACGGTTGAGGTATAGCCGGAACAATCCGTACCTTGTCGAGTATTTCCCGCATACCGATAAGGAACTCCCAGAAAGCTGGTGGCGGATTCCCAGAATTTTGCTTGTTGAACCGAATGGGGCACCGTCTGGAATGCAGCTACAAAGTTTTCCTGACTGGCAATTTGCGTTCCACTCTGTTGCCGGGTAGGAACCGGAGCAAGAGGAGCCGCTACCCTTCTAGTTGCAGGCCTAACAGCGGGCCTGGGCTTAGATTTAGCACTCTTTTTATGGACTACAGTGCGCTTTTTGGTGACCGATTTTTTGTGGGCAACCGGATGCTTCGCAACCGCAGCGTATGAGGGATGGAATCCCCATAAGAGGCAGCATAGTGCAAAAGTACCGAGTTGGACGCCACGGTTCCAGAAAAGCAAAATAGTACCAACCGAATTGGTCAGAGTACCACAAGTGCCAGGTGGTTGTGGCAAAATAGAGGATTAGTGGGTGTGCGAAATTGAAAGTGATAGATTCGGCGAATCGCGCAAATCCGAACATAGTGGTAGGCTGATCCGAGCCGTGACCGCAAGGGAGCGGTGTTTGAGGAAGGGTCGATAGCTAAACCACTACCTTGCGGTCGCGGCTCGGTATCGGATCCTTGATCGTCTCCAGTTTTATGTCGCGCACCCAAGATTAGGTTAGGAGGAACATCCCCAGATGGCGTACGTTATAGCCGAACCATGCATCGGCACGAAAGACACAGCTTGCATTGATGCTTGCCCGGTAGATTGCATTCACCCGAAAAAGGACGCTCCCAATTTCGGCGATCACAACCAGATTTACA
>JAYWBH010000803.1:0-2918 GCA_043781815.1 Bryobacterales bacterium
GAAGGTTTGCAGGAGAGCCGGATGCGGGAAATCTGCACGTCCGGTTCGACGAGGGGAGGGGCACTTTGGTCCCCTCCTACTCTACCGGCCCAGATTAATGGCCGCTGATGGACGCAGATGCACGCTGATAACACAATTACGGAAAATTAAGTGGCATTAGGCGATTCCACCTGCCAGCTCGCATGCGAGCGAAGTTTTCATTCCTCTGAATAGGCAATCTCTCCACCCCGCTACAGTTCCTCTATCCGTCGAAGCATAGCCTTCCTGGCCGCCAGCACTGTGCCTTTCGCTGCCGCGCTCGTCGAAGCCAGCGCCGTCAAATGTCCCATCTTACGACCCGGTCGTGGCTGCAATTTTCCGTACACGTGAATTTTCACATTGGGGAACATGGCCGCGGCAGCCCAATCTGGCTCTCCGTTGTCCCACATATCTCCCAGCAAATTGGCCATCGCTGCTGGTCGAAGCAAATCAGTCGCACCCAAAGGCAAACCGCATACCGCCCGCAACTGCTGTTCAAACTGACTGGTTACACTTGCATCGAACGTGAAATGCCCCGAATTATGCGGACGCGGTGCCAGTTCGTTGATTCGTAACTGTCCGTCCCAACTCAGGAAAAACTCCACACAAAGTACTCCCACCACATCTAACTCATCCATCACTTGCCGCGTCAGATCCACCGCCTTCTGTGCGATGTTTGATTTCACGTTGGCAGGGGCCATGGTGACGTCCAAAATACTGTTGTGGTGATCATTTTCAAGCACGCCGTAGTGCACGAATTCTCCGCGCACAGATCGCGCAGCCACCACCGAAAGTTCCTTTTGAAAGTCCACCCGTTTTTCTAAAACGGCTTCCTGTTCGCCGATGCTGGCCCAAGCCGCAGCGGCGTCCTCCACCGCATCCACCCGCACCTGACCCTTGCCGTCATACCCAAAACCGGCGGTCTTCAAAATGGCTGGAACTCCAATTTCTTTCAACGCTGTTTCCAGTTCAGCCGATGAACTAACTTTGCGAAATGGGACCAACGGAAATCCACTACGCATCAGAAACTGCTTTTCCCGTAAGCGATGTTGTGTAATGTGAAGCACCGTGCCGTTGGGGCGCACAAGCGTATGTTCAGCGCAGACCGATGCGGTATCGGCCGGTACGTTTTCAAACTCGAAGGTCACCACCTGGACACCTTCGGCAAACTTCTTCACGGCATCCAAATCTTCGTAACTTGCCGTCACTTCCTGATCTGCCACTTGACCGGTGGGCGTATCTGTTTCCGGTGAAAACGTGTGAACGCGATATCCCATCCGCCGCGCGGCAATGGTAAACATGCGGCCCAGTTGGCCACTTCCCAATACTCCAATAGTGGATCCCGGTAGGATCGGTTCAAGACTCATGGAAGCGTATCAGCCTTTACCTTCGCCGATTGCTCCGCGCGGAAGGCTTGCAATTTTTCTCTTAGTTCGGGCCGTGTGTTAGCCAGAATAGCAACAGCCAGCAAAGCAGCATTGATGGCTCCTGCTTTGCCAATGGCCATGGTTCCCACAGGAATGCCTCCCGGCATTTGAACAATGGATAACAAAGAATCCATACCCTTCAATGCGTGACTTTCAATCGGCACACCCAACACCGGAACCAGGGTTTGCGACGCCACCATTCCGGGCAGGTGAGCCGCCCCACCAGCACCGGCGATGATCACTTCCAATCCCCGTGATTCAGCAGTTTTGGAAAACTCCACCATCCAATCCGGCGTGCGATGGGCAGAGACCACTTGGCATTCATGATCGACATGAAACTGCGTCAGAATCTCCGCCGAATAGCGCATGGTTTCCCAATCAGACTTACTGCCCATGATCACAGAAACCAGCGGATTACTCACCGTTGCTATTGTCCCTGGCTAAGCGAGAATCCGGGCTTCCCGTCAAAGTTATACAGATTTTCAGTCTTGATGCAATCAAAACCAGCAGCACCCAGTTTGCTCAACAGTTTTACGATCACCGTATATTCAAGGACGCTCTTGCCCATATAGCGGCAGCACCATTGATCGCTTGTCAGCGTGTTGCTATTGCCTTTGGGATAGACGCTGACGCCGCGGTTAGAGATGCCGGAGAGTAGCAGGCCACCTTTCACCGCTTCCAGCTTCTTGCCCAGATCCAAGCCGTTGCCGCCGGTCCAATCTAAGAACACATCCACGCCCACCAGTTCCTTCTTTTCTATCTTCGGAACCTTCAGCGCCTTCACCTTTTGTTTCGGCGCATGTTTGTAAGCCACCGTCTTCAGCGTTTTAGGCTTCTTGCCCAAATGCTTCACTACGGCTTGAGCAAACTCTCTGGTGCCAACTTTTTCCTTACTCTTCCCTTCGGCAAAAATGTCGTAGGTGTGGAATCCGCTTTCTAAAGTTGCCAGCCAGGCGTTGTGAACCAATTCAGCAATGTCCGATTGGTTAATGTGGTTCAGCATCATCACTGAACCCAGCAGCAGGCCTGAAGGATTGGCCAAGTTCTGCCCGGCACGACGCGGAGCGGAACCGTGAATCGCTTCAAACATAGCCGCGCCAGAACCGATGTTTGCAGAACCGGCAAGGCCCACGGAACCAGCAATCTGCGCTGCAACATCGGAAAGAATGTCGCCGTACAAGTTCGGCATTACGATCACATCGAAAGCTTCTGGCGTATCGGCCAGCTTAGCTGCGCCAATGTCCACAATCCAATGATCGTTTTCAATGTCTTTATATTCTTTGGCAACATCATCGAACACTTTGTGGAACAGGCCATCGGTCAACTTCATGATGTTGTCTTTCATGAAGCAGGTAACGCGCTTGCGGTTGTTCCGACGGGCGTATTCAAAGGCGTAACGAACAATGCGCTCGCAACCCGGCTGGCTGATGAGCTTCAGACACTGCATCACCTGCTGCGTCTGACGATGCTCAA
>JAYWBH010000804.1:0-2913 GCA_043781815.1 Bryobacterales bacterium
GGCGAGCGCGGTGGACTTGAACCCCGCCGGTTACACGGCTTCCGAAGCGTTGGCTACCAACGGCACGCAGCAGGCCGGATGGGCCTATAACAGCCTGCCTGCGGCTTCTCAGCATGCGGCAATGTGGTCGGCAACAGCGGCCAGCTTCCTGGATCTGCACCCGGCGGCCTACAGCGACAGCCGCATTACGGCTCTCACGGCTACCCAACAAGTAGGCGATGGCTGGGTGGGTCCCATGGGCGCCCCCGGTTCCGTTCGTCACGCTTTAGTGTGGTCGGGAACGCCGGAAAGCGTAATCGATTTGAATCAATTCCTGCCCGTCGGCTACACCCATGCGGTGGCGACTGGGATCGACGCCAGCGGAAATGTTGTGGGCTATGCGTACAATACTCCCGCCGCCGGTCTAGTGGTTCCGAGCGATGCCATCGCCGTGGTATTCGCGCCCGGTCAATTGGCTCCGTCCGCGGTGGCTTCGATGACGCTGTCGCCCGCAAACGTGGCGCCCGGTGGGTTCGTGACGGGAACGGTCACCCTTGGTGGCGCGGCTCCCGCGAGCGGTGTGACCGTCAATTTCCTGACAGCCAATGCCGCGGTATTGCAGGCTCCTCCTCCGTTGGTGATTCCTCCAGGTGAATCCAGTGCGGCATTCACTTTCTTCGCTGGCGGCGCGGCCCTCCAGGTCCCATCGCTGGCGAAGCTTTACGTCACCGATGGAAGCACCAGTCGGCAGGCCAGCCTGACGGTGACTCCGGTGGTCAATGTCTTATCCGTCAGCGCGAACCCGACCGAAGGTGGATTCGCCACCAACGGTACGATCACGCTCTCGATTCCGGCGCAGGCCGGCGGTGCGACGGTGGCGTTGTCCTCCAGTAGCCCGCTTCTCACGCTTCCGGCTTCGGTAACGGTGCCCTTGGGTGCCGCCAACGCGACGTTCTCTCTGGGCACGTCGCCGGTGACGGTGGCTACGGCGGTTCCGGTGTCGGCAACCTATAACGGCGTAACGGTGTCCGGCACGGTTACCTTGAGCCCGGCTCCGGTAGTGTCGGTTTCCGCGCTAACCCTTCCACTAACCGTCATCGGCGGGCAGCCCGTCACCGGCACGGTAACGGTGTCGAATTATCCGCGTAATGCCGGAGGCGTGGTGATCGCGCTTACCAGCGGTGATACGAAGACTCTGCAATCGTCTACCGTGACCATTCCGCAGTACGCATTCAGTGCTTCCTTCACGCTCACCACCTCGGTGGTCACGGGTACCAAGGGTGTATCGCTGAAGGGGTCCCTTGGGGCGTCCAACATCACGACTAACATGACGGTACTCCCCATCCCCACGATTACCATCGTGCAGGCGGATTACTTCACGGATACTCATCTGTTCAAGGTCGCGGCGACCACCACAAATACAAACGCGACATTTACCTTCGGCACCGATCCGCTGAGCGGAGCGATTGGTACGATGCAGTTCGAATTGGGCCAGTTCAAAGGCGCCACGACGGCGCTGTTAACCGCCCCGGCGCTTGCCACGGTATGGAGTTCAGACGGCGGCCAGGCAACCATGGCGGTCACCCTGAAACTGTCGACTGCCACCGGTGGCGGCGGCGGTGGCGGCGGCTCGACAGCGGGCTTCAAGATCACCACCAGCAAGAACGGCAAGGGTACCGTGACAGCCAATCCAAATGCGGCTACGTATCCCAGCGGGACGGTTGTGGTGCTGACTGCGACCCCCGATCCAGGTTCGCTCTGGGTTGGTTGGGCTGGGGCTTGCACTGGGACCGCAACCACATGCACGCTGACGATGAACAGTGATAAATCGGTGACGGCAAACTTCAGGTAAACTTGCCGGGCTCTTGCAAGACCCCGGTTTCGGATCGTCTCCGAAACCGGGGTTTTTGTTTTTTGGGCTCCCGTTTCGAGCGAGAAGGCTGTTTCCCCACAAGGAGCGGGCAGGTTTCATTTCAGCCCACCCGGTCCAATCGAGCTTCCGTCCATGGTGCCGGATTGAGCGAAAGCGCCGGTCGGGACCTGCACCTCACCGGAAGAATCTGCTTTAATCCGAAAATCCTTATGGATGTTCCCCCCTTATATATTGATGCCTTCTACGAACCCCAAGAACCGGGAGATCTCGTCCGGGCTAGTCCCCAAGGTGATCATCTCGATCTTCTTATGAGCTTTCGCCTCATACCCATGGCCCGGCTTCATTGCTTCCAATCTTTCATCCGAGTACCTGTCCGTCCCTACCCTCCACACCGCGCCGATCGCGTCCCGGACCTCCTCGTCACTGGCCCCGTTTCTTATCAGGGCCTTCAGATCATGGCCGCGTGCGGAGAACAGACACGTCACGAGTTTTCCGTCGGCTGTCAATCGCGCACGGGTACAGCTCGAGCAAAAGGGTTCGGTAACAGAAGCGATTACCCCGATGTCCCCAGCGCCATCGATGACCTGGTAATCCACCGATGGAGCGCTGCCGCCCTGGTTACCCACATCCATGTACTCGATAAATTCAAAGGTCCCAGAGTCCCACAGCATCATCGATCCTGCGTCGTAGCTTCCCTTAGGAATGTTGCCTTCGAACGTTGAATACATCAGCGGATGATCTTCAACCAGCACGGCCAGGCGCTTTGGTTCGGGGTCTAGAGTAGGGCCTTGGGGAACTGCCCAGGATTTCAGCGTCCCGCCAACTTCAATACGAAGGTCGTAATACAGACGGCTGGCATGATGCCTTTGCACGCAGTAAACATTGGGCGGAAGTGTGCGCGCACCTGTTTCATCGACGCCTGGCTCGGGCGTATTGGTGAAAGTTCGTTTGCGCAAATACTCGCTTAGCGGATTAGGTTCGGTAGACATGCCCTCAGGCAGTTATTATAGAAGCAACTACTAATCCATAAGGGGGACGTCCACCATAGGCAAATTGCCTTG
>JAYWBH010000805.1:0-2908 GCA_043781815.1 Bryobacterales bacterium
CAACATCATCGTTGCAGAATCAGTGGGGCAGTCCACTTATAACGGCATGAACCTGACGTTCAACAAGCGCTTCGCCCGTGGTCTGGACGGCTTCGCCACCTGGACCTGGTCACATTCCATTGACGATGCCCCGGAACAAAACAACATTGATTCCGGTGCCAATTTCTTATCCGACATCACCAACCGTCGTCGCGACAGAGGCAATTCGTTAACTGATCGTCGCCATGCTTTCAACGGCAACCTGGTTTGGAATACATCCACCATGGTTTCGTCAAAGCCAGTTCGTTATATATTGAGCAACAACCGCATTGCGCTGCTATTCAATGCGCAAAGTGGTGAAAACTTCAACCTGGGTGGCAATCGGATTCTGAACGGAGATACATCAGCAGGTGCGGCATTCCAACGCCCGCTATATGTGGGTCGCAACACGGTGATGGCACCAGCCACGTATGAATTGAACGTGCGCTATTCCAGAATTTTCCCAATCGGAGAACGCTGGAAACCGGAGTTCTTTTTCGAGTCGACGAACATTCTGAATCATACAAATGTGACTGGGTTGAACGTGACCACAAGCGTGGATACGGCAGGTGCAGTGCTGACTCCTGCAAGCCGGGCATGGACCACAGCGTTGGATCAGCGATTAGTTCAGTTTGGATTGAAGCTGTCTTTCTAAGCTGAGTAGAAGCTCAACGCCTATATGGCAGAAGCTCGTTTGGGATGCCCCATCGACTCTGCCATATAGTTCACTATTCTTACCATTTCCTGCAATAAAACGGCGGAAAGTTGATTTGGTCCAAGCCTGGAAGCATCGTAAACGGCTTGGACAGCCCGGTAATAAATGCGGATCATGCAATGATCCACGCTATCTTCACCCTCCGACCGGAACTCATTGCCATTCTGCATCATGTAGGAAATTAGACGGTAATCTCGCTCCACCGCCACGGCTTCCACGGCACCCGCAATGTCCAGCCCTTCCAGCTTTCGACCATGACCACCAGTAATCAGAATCAGCCGACAGGCATAACAGAACCAGGCGATTAACGGTAAAAGTGAAACTATGGCAATGGTTCCCAAGTCGAAACGCCCTCTCTGGTATTTAGTATCTGCGTTGAGTATAAGAAAGACAGCCTTCAGGCTCAAGGGAAATCGGTAGTGATAGGTGCCGATTGCTATTGTCCTACTACGCAGGCGTGGGCCGTACTAGCGGGGGAATACCATGTGCGAAGGGTCGATACCCGTTTTGACGCACAAATCGCGATAAAGTTTGCCATAACTGGACGTAATGTAGTGACCCGTCGAGTAGCCAAGTACCATTGCCGTTTGATCGATCCATTCTTCCTCCCCTTCCAATTCCAGAAAATTACCGATGGGCGTTTCATCCAACACCACTATCCCCGGCTCATTTGGTTTGGCGAACTCAGTACGATACTTCTCATAGCGGAACAATGGTTGAAACCCCAGTCGCTTCAGGATCGCCGCTGTGGTTACGCCATCAGAGGTAGTCACCTCAAGTTCCTCGCGAATTTTATGGATTGAAGAAGCTTCACTTTTCCCCTTGTAAGTGAGCACGTGCCGCGTGCCCGCAAGACGCAGCCTCAGCAGTTCACCACGACCGCGAATCGAATGATCGGGAGTGTCATAGACATCATTAATCTCCAGGTGGCGCGGAGTTATCTCTTGAAAGCCATGGGCAAGGATGGATTGTTGAGCTGAGGATGCATCTTGAATCGCGATTTTTATTTCGCGTTCCTGATTGGCGGAGTTTTGGGACACGCAGATATCGTAGCAAGGTGGGCAGGTGGCAAATATGACATGATTGGGGCAAGTTGGATTGTAGAAGATAATTAAGCAGCAAATCATGGCTCAGCAACATCACCAATCCGACCCCCGCGTCCTCAGCCGCCGAACACTTGCCCAAGACCATCGCACGCTAGCCGCCCTCCTTAAACCAGGAATGCGCGTGCTGGACATCGGCTGTGGAACCGGAGCTATCACCGCCGGTATCGCCGAAGCGGTGGGGCTCAGCGGCCACGTGCTAGGCCTGGATCGCGATTCCTCACTGATCGAAATCGCCCGAAAAAATCACGCGCTTCTCACCAACCTAACGTTCGAACAAGGTGACATCCTCTCCTTTGGCTTACTTAACCAGTTCGACATCGTAACCGCCGCACGGGTCTTACAGTGGATTAGCAATCCGCAGGAAGCACTCACCCGCATGAAGGCCGCTGTTAAAAGGGATGGCCTTATTGTGGTGTTGGACTACAACCACGAAGAAAACACTTGGGACCCAGCACCGCCGCCAGCATTCGCCCACTTCTATAACGCCTTCCTCGACTGGCGCGCCGCCAATCAGTGGGACAATCGCATGGGCGATCATCTTCCGGTATTGTTTCAAACAATTGGTTTAAGCAACACAGGCGAAGTACAGGATGATACCGAAGTGTCCCAACGCGGCGACCCTGGGTTCGAAAGCGCGACAGGCATTTGGCCGAACGTTATGGAGACAATTGGACCGACCATTGTGTCGGCAGGTTTCCTGAGCGAAACAGATCTTCTACAAGCCCAAGAAGGCTATGCCAGGTATCAGCTAAACGTTTTAACAACCCAACGACTTTCCCTTAAGACCGTGATTGGATCGCGGCAATCGCTCTGATTCGTGCCAGAATAAAGCCCATTCTCCCTTGGCTCACATCATCGGGCAGAAAATGGCCGGGCAGCGATTCAACAAAATCTTCATCCGCTAATAGTTCAGTAAACTGAGTGGCCAAATACCGCTTTACTCCCGATTTGGTCTGTTCAATTTCCCCCATCAATTCCTCTCTTCCATCCACAACCGCAATAATATCTTCCAGGTCATGACTGGCATAAAAATCGCGACGACCGCGTGAATGAAATGCTTCAAACTTTG
>JAYWBH010000806.1:0-2907 GCA_043781815.1 Bryobacterales bacterium
CTGGGCGGAGGCTGTGGCAAGGAAGAGAATGCCTGCAAAAAATCGCATTGATCCCATTATATATGTCGGCCAGGGTGAGTATAATGAAAAGGTACCTCAACCGATGCGCCTGTAGCTCAGCTGGATAGAGCAACTGGCTTCGAACCAGTAGGCCGGGGGTTCGAATCCCTCCGGGCGCACCAGATTGTAAAGCGTACTTAGCCATCTAGTTCACCTCCCCAAAGTCAGTTTGACATCCACGAGAAAATCGGAGTGGATTCAAACGGTCAAGGGAATCAACTGCTTCCCTTCAATCAAGGCCTGAAATTTATCCGAGACCCTTTGCGCGAGCACTTCATTGTTGATCACAACACCCAATTTAATGTTTCGAGTCTGCGCCCATTCGGTGTAAGTTTGCAGAAGTAATCAGGACTTGTGCACCTTCCACAACAATGCACCTGGCATGTTGGTTCGCTCAAGCATCACGATCCTCTCGCACGCTTCCTAGGTCGAAGAACACTGTTGGGGGCGACCCGGCCAAGTGCCAATGATGCAGGTGAAATTGAAGCCTCGCATGACCGAAAAGATTCTCCAGGAAGACTTTGCCAATGCAACAAGCATATAGTGCTGATTGCATTCATGTGCTGACCGCTTCGTTGAGGAGAACTAATCAAGAGGAAGGATATTTGGCGGCATCGGAAGGGATTTAAGTTCAGACCTTATAAGCGGAATTAGACGATAATAAACCATTCAGAGCGAAAGTGTATTTTATGTGTAGCGTTTTATTGAGCCACCGCTGGTTTGAAAATCACAATTGTAATCTCTGAGTTGATTCTTCGCACTTGGAGGCATTGTTAGTGCACATCACCGAACTGCGTATTCGCCATTTCAGGAATTTCATGAAGGCAAAGTTCTGCTTTCGGCCAGGCGTTAATACGCTGATCGGAGAGAACGGTTCAGGGAAGACGAACGTCATGCAAGCCCTACGGCTCTTGCTGGATGAAACGCTGGAGCGGAATGCCGTTTACCTTCGGGAATCCGATTTCTGCCGCGAACTGGGGCCATGGCGTGCGCAGTGGATTGTGGTGTCTGCCGATTTTTCAGAACTTGATTCGTCTGAAGGCTGCCAGCTTTTAAGGCACAAGACTGGTCATATGAATGGGACGCAGACTGGCACGTATACTTTCTTTTTTCGGCCCAAAGTGGCGATTCGTAAAAAGCTGTACGAATTGTCAGCGGCAGGCCATGGCGATCAACTTCGCGAATACCTCAGTTCGATAACAATCAGCGAATATGAACCGGTCGTGACTGGCCGCGCGCGCGGCAACTTTTTGGATGATCAAGTTTATAAAACGTGGGCGGGCGATTTAGTGGCTGGATTATTTCCGAATCCTGATGATGATGACCAGGAGATTCTCGGTGTTAAAATGTCACCAATTTACGAGGAAGTTGCTTGCACCTTCGTCAGAGCACTTAGAGATGTTATAGCTGAACTTCGCGGTTACCGTGGCAATCCCCTACTCACCTTACTGCGCGGAATGGAATCGAATATCAAGATTACAGATTCGCAACGGATTGCAAAGAGGGTTAAAGAACTTAACGATGACATTTCGACCTTGAAAGAAATAACGAAATTGTCAAATGGTATTGAATCCGCCCTGCAAAAAGCGGTCGGACACACATATGGGCCAGGTGTAAGTATTGCGTCCGCGCTACCAGACTCCATGGAAAAGCTGCTTCAAAAACTGAGCGTACTGGTTGGAGACAGTGCAACCTCGGACTATAGAGGGGAATTGCATGAGCAGAGTCTGGGTGGGGCGAATCTCATATATTTGGCATTGAAGATGCTTGAGTATGAAGCCAAGCTTTCAAGTGACAGGGTAGCTCATTTCTTCCTAATCGAGGAACCAGAAGCCCACATTCATACGCATATACAAAAAACTCTGTTTTCCAATCTGCCGTCCCAAAAGACCCAAGTGATCGTATCGACACACTCTACTCACATATCATCAGCTTCAAAAATCGCCAGTGTGAACGTGCTGGCAAAGAAGGAAGATCATGCGGAGGTGTACCAACCTTCTCAAGGACTCACCCAGGAAACGGTGAATCGGTTAGAAAGGTATCTAGACGCGGTCCGCTCAACTTTGCTCTTTGCCAAAGGCGTGCTTCTGGTAGAGGGAGATGCGGAGCTGATCATGATTCCAGCTATGCTGCGTGCCGTGTTTGGTGTGTCTCCAGATGAACTCGGTTTCAGTGTAGTATCAATGAACTCTGCATTTTTCGAGCATGTGGCAGTCATCTTTGACGATGATCGCATCCAGCGTCATTGCGCAATAGTAACCGACCTTGATAAAAGTTTAGTAGCTTTGCCAGAACGTTCAGAGAATGACGACAACGATCAGCGACACGCACGGGCCGCGGAAGCTGTTGGCAAGTCGCGGCAACAGAAACTTCAGACGCTAGCGACCGGTAATCAGTGGATTCAGTCTTTTTTTGCAAACCACACTTTCGAAGTGGATTTCATGGAGGCGGGTAACTCTCATCAAGTGTTTCGAACTTTAGAGAGTATTTACCAAAGGCCTACTGATATAGCGAAGAGTAAAACCAAGCTGGAGGCTGATAATTTGCAAGTGGCCGGTGAGGAATGTCTGCGGCTGGCAAACAAACTTGGAAAGGGTTGGTTCGCGCTCTTGCTTTCTGAAAAACTCACCTCCCAAACCTGCATTCCAGAGTATATTCTGCGCGCAATCGCCTTCGCCTGCCAACCAAGCGTTAGCGACGACGCATTGAAACGAATTGGCGAATTTAGGATTGCGAACCAGAGACCGGACAGTGCTTTAGCAATATGTTTTCCTGAATGGCCAGATCTTGCGCAACTCGAATCCGGAGACTTCCTTGCACGTTTCCAGCAAGCAGCTCCAGACGATG
>JAYWBH010000807.1:0-2903 GCA_043781815.1 Bryobacterales bacterium
ATCCGCGCCGGAATCCCTTCCGCTCTCTCTCCTTGAAATCCTCATCGTTAGCTCGCTGTGCCTTCGCTCGACGGTTCTTCCACTTGTAGCATCTCCGGCCCTGTGCGCACCACCGCGTCCAAACTGCAAATTCCCGGCCCAGATCTATCCACCGTTCTCAGCTAATAAACCTCAGGCTCAGTCTCCGCCTGGCAAACTGCATTCTCTCTCGCGCAACCCTCCTTCCGTTTCTTGGCTACGCTGCTGGTTGCGGAATCGCTGTCACCTTCCTCTACAAGTTGACTTCGTCCAACTCGTTCAGCTAATCTTTCAAATAGCATGACTATTGATGAACGAATTGAAATTCTAACTGTAAATATCGAATCGTTACATTCTAGCGCGAGTGAGCTGCATGCTACCGCGCAAAGCCATGAGCGGCAGATTGAAGCGTTGACTTCTCAATCATCTGCCCTAATGACTCAGACACGACAGGATGCCGAGAATATCCGAGGCCTTGTCCGAATAGCGGAGATTCATGAACGGAGACTCTCCCATATTGAAGGTCAAGACCAAGCCTGAACACCCCCTGTTAATTTAACAAGCATCAAACAGCAGGAATAGCCGCTTCACGGCGAATAACTTCCCATCTCTGGTTTTTATCCGTCTAGCGCATTGCCGTCGGCTTGCCGCCATTTTCTTTGCTGCGCTGTGCGGCGTCCATGAAGGCGAAAATCTCCATCGTCTCCTCGTTCGGAACGGGAGGCACACCGGTTGCGAAAAAGCCTACCAGTTGGTGCAGCATTGGTCCGTAGCCGTGCTTATATTTGGGCGTGGTCACCATATCTTTTTCACGAAACGCCATGCCGCCGTATTCCCCATAAGGACGCAGCACATTGACTGTTCCTAACTTGCCGTCTTTCCATTTGCAGGTGATCACATCGTTGGTAGAAACCGTGCGAGTCACCTCCACGCAGCCAGGACCCATCACCGTGAACAGCATTTCAATGGGGTGGATAGCGTACCATGACAAATCCAATGGATGAGTTGTTTCCAGCGGACCTGGACCCCACACTACTACGGTCTGATTGCCCGGTGATTTGAGAGCTGGGAGAATATCGGCCCATCGCAAACTGGATGCGGAAAACCATGGCACTTTGGCCACTTTGGCGATGCGTTGAATCTCACGAGCATCGGCAAGCGTGGCGGCCAAAGGTTTGTCGATGAACACCGGCTTGCCACATTTTACGGCTTCTTGGAACTGCGCCAGATGCTTGCGACCATCCACGCTTTCAAGCAGGATTCCATCCACCTTGCCGCAGAGTTGACTGATCTTATCCACAATTTCAACGTGATATTTTTCAGAAAGTTCTTTCGCATAGCCTTCCACACGGCTGATGCTGGATTCAATGTCGGGACTGCCGCCTTTGAACGCTGCAACCACTTTCGCGCCAGGCACATGGTCCTTAGATGTGGCATCGTTGAAGGCTTTGCTGAATACACTGACGTGGGAAGTGTCTGTGCCGATAATTCCCAGTCGAAGATCTGCACCACGGAGTGCTGCAGTGAAGCAGAATAGAAGAAGTACGTTTGCTCGCATTAAGGGCATTGTATCGTGATCGAACGAAGCGTGGATCTTTCAACAACATTGATGTATGTAAAAGGCGTGGGCCCCCAACGGGCAGCCATGCTGCAAGGTAAGGGTTTGGAAACCGTTGCGGACCTGCTTGCCTATGCGCCTTTTCGTTATGAAGATCGCAGCAACTTGAAACCGTTGGGGCAGCTTGCGCCCGGTGAAATGGCCACTGTGATTGTGGAAGTCTCCAGCGTGCGGATGAAGGGATTGCCGCGTATGGGGCTGCTGGAAGTTGAGTTTCGCGATAACACCAGCGGCAAGTTACGCGGTAAATGGTTCCATGGTTCGTACCTGCAAAATGTTTTAGTGCCGGGTTTGCGGGTGGCACTTTTCGGCAAGGTGGAAAGCGATTCCTATTCTCGCGATCTGCTGATGATGCATCCGGAATATGAAGTGCTCAGCGAAGATGATGAAGATGGCGATAGTTCCCTGCACACTGGTCGAGTGGTTCCTATCTACGAAGCTGCCGGAAAGATTACGGCGAAGCAGTTCCGCTCACTGATGCGGCGTGTGTTGGATGCCCTGAGTCCGCTGGATGATCCGCTTCCGGAAAATATTCGCAGCCGCCTGAAACTTCCTTCGTTGTGGGAATCCATCAAGACCATTCACTTTCCTTCGCAAACAGAAGATCTCCGATTGCTGAATCTTTTCCGCAGCCCGGCGCAAGTGCGGATGATTTTCGAGGAGTTCTTTTGGCTGGAATGTGGCCTGGCCTTGAAGCGTGCCAAAGCGCAACAGATTAAGGGACTGCGGTTTGAATTGAACGATAAAGTGCGCGATAAGATCAAGGCCATGCTGCCGTTTAAGCCCACCGGCGCACAGAAAAAAGTGTTGTTGGAAATTGCTGCTGACCTTTCTTCGGGACGTCCCATGAACCGGCTTTTGCAGGGCGATGTAGGCAGTGGGAAAACTTTGGTGGCGGCGGAAGCTGCGGTGATCGCCATTGAAAATGGATATCAAGTGGCGGTGTTGGCACCAACGGAAATTCTGGCACAGCAGCATTATTTTTATTTCAAGCAACTGTTCCAACGCATTGGATATCCGGTTGTATCGTTGACCGGGTCCATGTCAGAACGCGAAAAAAGTCAGGTACGCAAGATCGTCGGCGCGGGTCTGGTGAAGGTGATTATTGGCACGCACGCCATCCTGGAACAGGTCGTCCAATTTCAGCGCTTGGGCTTGGCCATTGTCGACGAACAGCATCGCTTCGGCGTGATGCAGCGGCTCAAACTGATGGAAAAGGGATTACAGCCGCACGTATTGACCATGACCGCCACGCCAATTCCACGTA
>JAYWBH010000808.1:0-8855 GCA_043781815.1 Bryobacterales bacterium
AGGGCTATTTGGCTATACGATACGCCTTACGAAACGATATTTGTGCTTGAGGTTGACCCTACATTTATTGGACCAGCGAGTATCAACCAATATTGTGAGAATCTTTTCACGTGGACTGGATTGGTGAAATCCATCAAACTAGTCCGGTTGAATCCAACAGATGTCGGGGTTTCTGCGATAGTCTCTCACGTCGAGACGGAACTCGGCAATTGGAATGTCTCATTTTCAACGGCGGTGCAAGGTTCAACTGGATACGTGGCAATCGGAATGTCAAAGCCGACTCATAAGTTTGGCTACCCTGAAGATGCCTTTGAGGTCCCCGAAAGGTTTCCACCATTGCGACATTTGTTATTAGGGGTGCCAAGAACTAAGTTGTTTTCTGAATTAGAAAAAAGTTACAAATCAGGAGCAATTCCTGTCAAACAGCTTGCCAACCGGGACAGAATCGTAATGGACGAATTATTGAGTAGAGGTCCATTGAGTGAAGAGGAAATGAAGCAATTAGTTATTGGGACCATGAACGCTTTGTCTTATAGCGATAGGTTGAATGTCCACACGCGACTCAGGGTTCTGTTGCGCGCTATGGAGAATAGAAATGAGCTAACCAGTTACACGCGAGCGTTGGCTAAATTATTTATAGACGCCAAGGAGCACTTCGAGGAATTCGCTGTTGGCAATCTTCTAGGGACGATGGAGCGCGCCAAAATTGAGTTTTCACGTGAAGCCATTCAATTGATGAGCGTGGACAAATTTTCAAGTCTTGCCCTCCAACATCTCAAACACAATGCAAAGGACCAGGATACCCTTGAACTATTAGATAGAGTGGCGGTCAATCCAAAACTTAGCGAAGACATGGACCGTGCGAAGAAAGAGATTAAGAATCGAATTGAGTTGCAATAGGTGGAATCAGGGAAACTGGACCAGCGTGGATTGATCTGAGGGACAAGATCTGAGGGGATCTGAGGGACAAAGACCTCAAATCCCGAACTCATGCCGTAAAGCATTGGATAAAAACAACTAACCGAAGCTTACTCCGTGCCGACTGAAGGCTCCCTTACAGATTTTCCCACGTGCCGAGATCTGAGGGACAAAGACCTCAAATCCCGAACCCATGCCGTAAAGCATTGAATGAAAACAACTAAGCGAAGCTTACTCCGTGCCGACTGAAGGCTCCCTTACAGATTTTCCCACGTGCCCGGGAACTCGGACTAGCCCGTTATCATAGAGTTCCGTTGGTATTAGAACAAATTAGCTCGAGTATGGTTTATACTCAGCAAAATCAATTTTTCGCGCCCTCATTACTGGAAAGTTTAAGCGAGCCTCCATACTCGTTCCATACG
Source organism: Bryobacterales bacterium (assembly GCA_043781815.1). Taxonomy (GTDB): domain Bacteria; phylum Acidobacteriota; class Terriglobia; order Bryobacterales; family Bryobacteraceae; genus JANXSF01. Next base: position 1,341 of record JAYWBH010000808.1, read on the forward strand.
AGACAGGCTTGGACTTGGGTTCTGGATTGTCCCCGCCATGGAGAGCCCGGGATTCGCCATTCAAGCGCGTTAAAGCCGTTCCATTGAATGATTCCATTCAACGCAAAGTCGTTGCGTCATAATTGGTTTAGTAGTTTTTGGAGGAATTCCAAGTGCCGTCGACCTCGGGATTTAAGGTCTTTGACCCCAGAATGTTTTGACCCCAGAATGTTAGCATGCGTACAACGTCGGCGTCCCAAATACTGGCATTGCGTTGCTCATGTGTGGAAATGATTTCCAAAACCGAGTAATCATCGACCCTCCAGTTGTAGACCTTGATGTTAATGGACTATTGACACAACTAACGGAGTTTTTAAATGCATTGTAGAAACATTCGCTTACTATTGTTCGGTTTGATTGCCTTAGGCTCCTGTTTAGCACAAAGAGATCCGGATAGGACTTCTATCCTTGACCGTCCCGAATCGTATCAGCGACAGTTCATCGTGGACTTTCTGGATTTCATAAAAGACTCTGCCACTGGTTTTGTCAAAGGATACCCACAAACTTCCATCCATTCCGATGACTTCGAGTTGCTTGTGCGATTCCGCAGTTGGGCAATCCCACTCGCCGAAACGCGGGTTAACCAATGGTTGGATTCCCCGCAATCCAATAGGCCAGCACTTGATCGAGTTCTCGGTATCGTTGCGGAGGCAGGAACGATTGAAGCTGTCGAATTCCTTGGTAGGGTGGTGTCAAAGCAGCCTGAATTTAAGCCTTTGCTGAGACTATCGATCACTTCAAAATTTGGGCAGGGTGAGCCAAATTTCATTACAAAGTATTACCACGCTCTCGAATCCGAGAATCCATTGATACGTGAGGTTGCTGCGGAAGCGATTCCTGAGAGGTTGAAGGATCCAACAGAATCAACGATCTATGTTTGGGGCGAGGCTCTCCTCGAGAAACGACGAAGGGAACCGACCACTTTGGAGCTGCTCAACGACCCTTTAATTAAAATGGCTCCAGTAAACAGTGAATTAAACCCAGAAGAATTTCGGCAGAAGCTAGCGCGTTCCACACGCGAAGGCTACACACGGCGGCAGATAGAAGGTCCAAGAAAAACCAAATAGGAACGTACTAACCTTGAGTATGCAAGAACCGGGTCAGCCTGATCTTATACTTTTTAGATTCACAAAAAAAGGGACGGAGCCGACTGGCACTATTTTGTAATTCATCACCAATGCCAACAAACTCAATCTCTTAGGCCTATTTATGCATGTTTGAATCACCAGGAGACATCCTTGGCTACGCTCGCAGGTTACGTTTTCAAGCGGTCCTGCGGATTCTTTGGTATTTGTCTGCTGCCAGTACCAGCTGAGCCACAAATCATCAAAAGACAGAGCTTAATGTGAAGTGCTTCAGTCGTTAGAAACTCAGAAAAGTGCCCGACTGCTCTGCCTTCGTATTGATAGGGAAAAAACAGTACAAGATCAGGCAGTCCCAGTTTCCATCGCTTCCTTCCCGCCTTCACCTAACCCACTTGCCTAACCCGCCGCTAAGGGAGATTCAGCCCCCAAAAACATCTGGGTCACAAGCCCATTTTTCATGATTCTAAAACACTTGCCAGATCCAATCGTGCGCCATACTGCTATCCTGTTGCTGACCATGAAACAAGCCGTCCCATCCGGATCTGACTTTGGGAGGAAAACAAATCAGACCTGTTGAAACGAAGCTAACTACGTGCCTCAGTAATTTGCCGAATCGAAAAGTGGTATCGCCTAACTGTTGAAGAATATGCCTTGGATGGCGCCCATCACTGCGCAGAACATGACGAAGCCGATGCTGCCATATTGCATCCAGTTGCGGGTGAAGTGGAGTACCAGTTTGGCATCGTCCAGTAAGGTGTATTGTTGCGGCTGGGGGCGTGGCATGGATGAGCCAGCGTAAGCTTGCCGACGACATGGGCGAATAGCCTATTGCGGCAAAAGGGTAGGGGGACTGCCCAATATTTGTACCTGGGACTTATTTCAAATTTCTGCAAAGCCTTTCCAAATAAGGGACGATAAGACTATAGATGAGTACCGAGCGGCAACGGATAAGCGAAGCAACTGACCGGTCACAGCATTGGCGCCGATGGGGTCCCTACCTTTCGGAACGAAGTTGGGGCACCGTGCGGGAAGATTATTCCGCCAATGGCACGGCTTGGGATTATTTCCCTTTCGATCAAGCCGGGCACCGTGCCTACCGTTGGACCGAAGATGGCCTGCTTGGCATCTGCGATAATCATCAGCGCCTCTGTTTCTCCCTGGCCCTGTGGAATGGCTCTGACGCGATCCTGAAAGATCGTCCTTTCGGACTGGCTGGCCCGGAAGGCAATCACTCCGAAGATGTGAAAGAGCTTTATTACTATTTGGATTCCACGCCCACTCATTCTTATATGAAGGGCTTATACAAATATCCCCAACGCGCGTTCCCCTATCAGGAATTGCGAGAGGAGAACCGCCGCCGCACACGTCTTGACCCGGAATTCGAGTTGATTGATACCGGGGCATTTCAAGACAACCGCTATTTCGACGTGTTTGTAGAGTATGCCAAAGCGGGTGTGGACGATATTTTAATTCGTTACACCATCATCAATCGTGGACCGGAAAAAGCGTCGTTGGTGGCGCTGCCCACTGCCTTTTTCCGCAACACTTGGAGTTGGGGGCGTTTACAGGAACCAGCACCGGTCATGCGACGCATGGGTGATAACTGGCTGTTGGCCGAGGAATCGTCGTTGGGGCCGATGAAGGTCTGGTTTGAAGGTACTAACCGGGTGCTGTTCACCGAGAATAATTCCAACACAGAAAAGCTGTGGGGATTCAAATCCAGTCATGGGCACTATAAAGATGCTTTCAACGAATTCGTTCTGCATTCCCGGTTCGACGCTGTTAACCCTGGCGGATTTGGAACCAAAGCTTGTGGATACTATAACTTGGAGCTGGAAGCCGGCGAGCAGCATGTAATCCAATGCCGAATTTGCCCCGATGGATCTCCCGATGCCGATTTCGATGCCGTGTTCAAAGCGCGTATTCAGGAATCGGACGAGTTCTATCACAGCTTTTTCCCACCGCAACTTTCCGAAGACGCCGCCCGCGTCGAGCGTCAGGCGTTTGCCGGGCTGCTCTGGTCAAAACAGTATTACCACTACATAGTGGAAGATTGGCTGAACGGAGATCCGGCCTCACCTGCACCCGATGCTGGTCGCAAAAAGGGTCGCAATGCCAGTTGGGTCCACTTATATAACGACGATGTGATTTCCATGCCCGATAAATGGGAATATCCCTGGTATGCTGCCTGGGATTTGGCTTTCCACATGATCCCCATGTCGCTGGTAGATCCTGATTTTGCCAAAAGCCAACTGAGTCTATTCCTGCGGGAATGGTATATGCATCCGAACGGGCAAATTCCTGCCTATGAATGGGCGTTTGGCGATGTGAACCCGCCAGTGCATGCCTGGGCCTGTTGGCGGGTGTATCAAATTGATCGCAAAATTACCGGCAAAGCAGACTTGGTGTTCCTGGAAAAGGTATTCCACAAGCTGATGCTGAATTTCACCTGGTGGGTGAACCGCAAAGATTCTGGCGAGAACAATATTTTCGAGGGCGGCTTTTTAGGACTGGATAACATCGGCGTGTTCGACCGCAGTAAGCCTTTGCCCACGGGCGGCTATTTGGAGCAGTCCGATGGCACCAGTTGGATGGCCATGTTTAGCCTGAACATGCTCAAAATCGCTCTGGAACTGGCCCAGGAAAAACCGGTGTACGAAGATGTCGCCAGCAAATTCTTTGAACACTTTTTGTACATTGCAACCGCTGTTCATGGGGATGGGGACGATTCGTTGTGGGATCCGGCGGAAGGGTTTTATTACGACCGCATTCGCCTGCCCGATGGCAATTCTTTCAGCATGAAAGTTCGCAGCATGGTGGGGCTGATTCCGCTATTTGCGGTGGACACGCTGGAACCATCCATGATTGAATCTCTGCCTGGCTTCCGCCGTAGAATGGAATGGTTTGTGAAGAATCGGCCCGACCTTTGCCGCAATCTGGCATCCATGACCAGGCAAGGCCAAGGCGAACGTCGGTTGCTTTCGATTGTCGGGCCGGAACGACTACGACGGATTTTGAGCCGCATGCTGGACGAAGCTGAATTTCTGTCTCCGCACGGCATCCGTTCTGTTTCGCGCTATCACAAAGATCAGCCCTATACAGTGGATGTCAACGGAGAGCAATATCAGGTTGACTACGAACCGGCAGAATCGAAAACAGGACTTTTTGGAGGCAATTCCAATTGGCGAGGGCCTGTCTGGTTTCCCGTGAATTATCTGTTGATAGAATCCTTGCAGCGCTTCCATCACTACCTGGGGAACGATTTTAAGGTGGAATATCCTACCGGAAGTGGTCAATTCCGCACTTTAAGCGACATAACGGTAGACCTATCGCGTCGACTGTCTGGTTTATTCCTGCGCAACCCAGAAGGACGTCGTCCCATGTTCGGGACCAACGAAAAAATGCAGCACGACGAAAACTTCGCCGATTATTTGCTGTTCCATGAGTATTTTCACGGCGATACAGGCGAAGGGTTAGGCGCAAATCATCAAACCGGCTGGACCGCGCTAGTAGCCAAGTTGATCCAGCAAAGCGGGGTTTAGGCCCAATGTCAGGCCTAAATTGTTTTGTTATCAGCGTGCATCGGCTTTCATCAGCGGCCATTAATCTGAGCCGCTGATAGACGCAGATGCACGCTGATAACACGCCAGCTATAACAAAGCAACCTGCATTACCTGCGGAACAGGATTTCTGCCACATTTCGCACATACTGTTCATCGGCCAACTGTTCCACAGCCTCTGGTGGAAATGGCACTTGGCTCTTGAAATATCCGGCTAACTCTCCAAACAGTTCCAATCGAGCTTGCGGTTCCAAAGCGTCCCTCCGCAACAGCGCCTCCAACGTGAGCGAAGCCAAATGCGGGGTCACTTTTTGACGCAGCCTTGCTGCTAAATGGCCATGCTCGGCTAGCGAATTGAACTTAGCACCAAAAACATTATCCAGCGACGGTTGCTTGTGGTCCAACACACGAATCACTACCGTTCCCGCGGCAATATCGCCCAGACGCTGCCCAAAACGCTGGTAAATGGAAACCATTCCACCCAGTAAGTAGAACACTGGCAACATATCCGCCGGGCGAAGTAAGTTGCGGATGATCAACTGGCTGGCATCCAGCCGCAGCCCCTGGGAATCCACCACACGCAGCTTCAAGATACGCTTACCGGGAGTCTGCCCTCGCCAAACTATCTCGGTCACCATCGAATAGAGTAAGTTCACAGCAAAGTAAATCAGCGCCGTGATGGCCGCGTAATAATCCATAGAAATTGGTGCTAGTGGTGCCAGAAATTGAGTGATCATTGCTGCGATGCCACCAGAAATCAGCAGGTCCAAGCAGCAGGCCAACATACGCGTCACCGGGCTGGCCAGTGGCAGACGAAAGGTCACGCCTTCCGGAGTTTGAATGGTAAGAATGCTGCCTTCGTAAGTGGTCACAGTTACTCCTGCCCTCTTCCGGCGAAGGTCAAATACAAAGTAAGCAGGATCAGTTCCAACATGCCGAATCCGATCTTTACTGAGTAAGGCAACACAGGCGCATGATATTGCGAGAAGAACGATTCCACTATTCCGGCCCACACCAACAACAAAGCCGCGCCGCTGATGATGGTGACAATATCTGGCGCCACCGCCCGCATTCGTTCCCGACGATTGTCGCGACTACCCCAACCGATCAGCGCATGAGCGATGAGCAAGCCAGCTTGTCCGCCCAGCAAAATGGCGGGGATTTCCGTCGCCCCGTGGGGCAGTAACCAGGCAAATAAAAACGTGCTGAATCCGTTGGAAATGTAATCGTAAGCCACGGCACCCAGCACCACGCCGTTATAAAAAAGAACGATGATAGTGCCAATTCCGTAAGTCATCCCCAGGGCCATGGCGGTAATGCTAACTCGGATGTTGTTCTGCATTAACTGGGCAGCAAAGTTTCCCTTCTTGCCTTCCAGATCTTTACTGCGACCACTCTCTTCTTGAGCCACTCGTTCCGCCGGTGTGCCTTGTAAGTGAGCAAACGGTAAAACTACAGCCTTCGCTTCTTTATCCATTGAAACCGCAAGTGCTCCAAATGCGCACCCTGCCAATGTGAGTAACACAGCCAGTTGAAACGCAGTCACCCGTCTGCGAAATGTAACTGGCAGAGTAACTGCCAACCAATGCCATGGCCGGAATCGACCGCGACTGGTGCGTTCCTGCATTTCACCATAAGCCCGACTTACTAAGTTCTCCAAGTAAGATCGAAGGTCGGAGTCAGAGGAAAACGGTTCCATGCGGGCCAAGTCGGCGGCGGCACGCTGATATAAGGAATGAAAACGAATCGACTCAGCAACAGGCATTTGCTGCTGCGGATCATTTTCAAGACGCGTCAGCATCTGTTCAAGCGATTCCCAATGAGGACGACCAGCCTGCACAAAGCGCGCTAAGTCGATGATCATAGCAATTGCCTCTGCTTAGCATTACCGTAGAGTTTCACCAGTTGCTCAACCGCCGTGCCCGGTTCAAGCAGAGTCAATCGAACTCCTTGGCGTCGCAATGCGATTTGCGTTTGCTCCAACCCTCGCCAAGCCGTATGGCTGGCCAACCGCGCGTAAACATCGTCCACCGTTGCGGCATCGTCCCGAGAAAACAGCGGACTGAGTGACAGCGGTGACAGCACTCCCGCCAGAATTAAATGCTGTTTCCCCAGCATTCGTGTGGCCCTGGCGAAGGATTCAGCAATCACCGGATCGTCCAACTGCGTAAGGAAAATTAGCATCGCGCGACGTCTTAGGCGCATGCGAAGAAAGGTGGCCGTCTCCTCAAAATCTGGGGACACCAGGCTGGGATGAATCTGATAAATCGCGTCGCGACAAGCGGCGTAATGCGCTTTGCCATTGCGCGCACGGACAAAACCGTGGATCTTGTCACTGAATGCGGCTAAACCGAAAAGGTCGCCATTGCTTTCCGCAGCAGCGCCCAATAGTAAGCCAGCGGTAATGTAATGTTCCAACACCGATTCACCGTCAATGGGACGCTGACTAAGTCGCGAGGAATCCATGATGACGTAGATTTCCTGTGTCCGCTCCACTTGATAAATCTTAGTAACTGGTTTGGCGCGACGGGCGGTGGCCTTCCAATGTATCTGATCGTAAGCGTCCCCTGGGGCGTATTCACGGAGCTTTTCAAATTCACGACCTTGCCCCACTTGACGCTGCGCATGCACCCCCGCCAAACCCTTGCGCAACGCTAGAAGGCCCGCAGGTGTGCGTAAATTCGGGTAAACCAATATTTCCAGGTGGATCGGTTTTTCAGCTCGCTTCTTCCACAGTCCTAACGGGGAAGCCGTTTCCAGGTAACAACGGTCCAAAAGATAGCGCCCTCGACGTTGGGCAGTAAGTGTCCATTCAATGGCATAAGAACTTG
>JAYWBH010000809.1:0-2900 GCA_043781815.1 Bryobacterales bacterium
CCTTGCCTGGTATGAACTGGACATCAGTTGGCTGCACATTCGATTGATGGAACGTTTGGGTTTGGCCACACGAGTTCGCTATCCGCGCGTTGAACACACAGAAGCCGCCGCCCGCGAAGCGGCCTAAATCATGCAAAAATTAAGTATCAGTTGGCACGGTCAACTGATACCTACTATGGTTGGCCCCACCAACAGACGCTCTACTTTCTTTTTTATTACACTCGGCGTTTGCCTGGTGATTCTAGCTATTACGCTCAATATTGGCTGGGTTGTTCCCAATTGGCGCACCGGTGTGATGTATGTATTGGGTGCCATTTTCTTTCCAATCTTCATTGCAGGTCTTGTTCTGAACACCATCTTCCTGGTTCGGGAAATCCGCCGCAATGAACAGCACGATGCGTTTCTCAACGCCGTCACCCATGAACTGAAAACCCCCGTGGCTTCCATCCGGTTGTATTTGGAAACTCTGCAATCTCGCCAACTGGAAGATTTCAAGCGCAAAGAATTTTATCAGATCATGCTGGAAGATACGGACCGTCTGCACGGCACCATTGAACAGGTTTTGCGCGCCGGAAGCACTTCCAAGCCGGGGTCGAAGCTGAGTACTTCACGAATCGACATGGCTGTTCTTACTCAGGAATGCCTGGCCTTAGCCCGCACTCGTCATCATCTGCCGCCAGAGTGCCTCAACTACGCGCAGAAGTGTCCCAGTGGCGAATCCACCACCGTGATTGGCGACACAGATGAATTGAAAGCGGCGGTGAGCAACTTGCTGGATAACGCCATCAAGTATTCCAGCGGTCAAATCAGAGTGCTGTTGGAATTAACCCGTCCTAGTGAACGGCACATTTCCGTGCGTATTCGCGATCAAGGCGTGGGCATGGCTCCTGAAGAATTAAAGCACGTTTTCAAGCGCTTTTATCGCATTCCTGGGGCCGTTGCCATGCGCGTGAAAGGCACCGGTTTGGGACTGTTTATTGTGCAGTCAGTCGCTAAAAAGCATGGGGGCCGCGTGTTTGCTGAAAGCGAAGGTGTGGGACGTGGCTCCATTTTCACCATGGTGTTACCCGTAAAATGAGCCGCATCCTAATTGTCGAAGATGAAAAGCACTTGGCCGAAGGTGTCCGCTTTAACCTGGAACTGGAAGGCTTTCAAGTGGCGGTAAGCGACAATGCCGAAGCGGCGCTAAAAATGCTGATCGACAACAAAGAGCCCTTCGACGTGCTGTTGCTGGACGTCATGTTGCCAGGCATGGACGGATTCACCGCAGCGCGCCAGCTACGTGCAGGTGGTTGCTACATCCCAATACTGATGCTCACTGCCCGCGGTCGTGCCGACGATGTTCTGGAAGGGTTTGATGCAGGTGCCGATGATTACTTACCCAAACCGTTTGAGTTGAAGATTCTAATGGCGCGCATTCACGGCTTGCTTCGAAGGTCGCGTTGGGCGGAAGCGGCTACTCAAACCAGTGATCGTTTTGAAGTGAATGGCAAGACCATCGATTTTGAAGGCCAACAGATCATTGCCGGAGATAAGAAGGCCTCGTTGACGTTGATGGAATCGAACTTGCTTCAGTTTCTGCTGCGCAATGAAGGGAAGACGGTAAGCCGCAAGCAGATACTGGAATCCGTTTGGGGTGTCCGGGAAGATACGGATACCAGGGCCATTGATAATTTCATTGTGCGGTTACGGCGATATTTGGAAGATGATCCCCAGCAGCCGCAGCATCTGCAGACCGTTCGTGGTGTGGGATATAAGCTGGTGCAAAAGCTTCGTAAAGAAACGCCCACGGAATAAAGCGATATATTGGGATTCATGAAACCCACCCCATCCGATTGGCCTCGGCTTTCCACCGCAATCTACTATGACGACGCGGCAAAGGCCATTGACTGGCTTTGCAATGCATTCAGTTTTGAAGTTCGCCTGCGTGTGGAAGGTGAAGGTGACCGCATTGAACACAGTGAGCTGACTTATGGCGAAGCGTTGGTGATGGTGGCACAAAGTGGCCCTAAGCCAGGGAGAGCATTGCATCCTCCTGGTGCCAGCCCTCAGTCCGTTGGCGGAGCGAATACGCAATGCGTCATGTTGTTCGTCGACAGCGCCGATGACCATTGCGCCCATGCCCGCGCCGCTGGGGCGAAGATTGTGGATGAACCAGCACTACATGATTATGGCGAAGATTACTGGGCCGATCGCAGTTATGGTGCAGTGGATTTGGAAGGGCATCTATGGTGGTTTACGCAGCGCGTGCGGAATAAAAAGTGAATATTTAGTGTAATCATCAGCGTTATAATCAAGGAGGAATGTCTAGCCTTGCTCAACCGCGCATAACGTTGCAAGATTACCTCAGCATGGAGGACACTTCTGGATCACTGCATGAATTTTTGGACGGTGAGATCTTTGAAGTGGAAGCAGCCAGTTTCCGTCATCAGCAGATCGGCGTACAATTCCTGGGCGCAATCCGGCCCACCCTTAAAACTAGTGGTTGCGAAATTCATTTTCAGGGGACCCGTGTAGCCACGTCGAAAAAAGGCCTTTACACCTATCCCGACATGGTTATCTTTTGTGGGCAGCCCAAGTTCTGGGATACCGATACCAATGCTTTGTCCAACCCCAAAGCTTTGGTGGAGATACTTTCGCCGAGAACGATGGATTACGACCGGGGTACCAAATTTCAGATGTATCGTGAAATCGCGTCGCTCGAGGAGTATGTGGCAATTCACCAGGATTCACCGTTCGTCGAGCATCACGTCAAACAGCCAGATGGATCCTGGCGCATTCGTGATCTGCACGGTTTAGGTGCTACATTGCAAATGGAATCGGTAGCAGTGGAAGTCGCGTTCGCAATTTTCTACGACGGCATCGAGTTCGACGTTACGTAGCTCGGGAAAGACCAGTCC
>JAYWBH010000810.1:0-8852 GCA_043781815.1 Bryobacterales bacterium
TGCGAACTTAAGAACAGCCGCAAATCATCCTTCCACTTGGTTAAAACAATTCGTTGATACTTTGTTGTTTTGGCAAGAATCACATCGTCAGCGTAAATCCCGTTATCCGCCGCTTCAGTAATACGATCCGCAAACACCATGCCCAATCCCAACGTGAGAATCACCGCTGCGCAAGCTCCACGCAATGCTGCCAAACGTCCCAGTTGCGACCGGAAAATGTAAGTGGACCACAACGCCACACCAGCATTCACTAAGCCGAATAACATGGCCGAACGTACCATGCCTAACTTAGGAACCAGCACAATGGGAAACAAAAGTGACGCACCTAAAGCTCCCAAATAATCGAAGGTCAACACGTTCGATACAAGGTCACCAAATTTGAAGCGCTCTTTCAAAATCCGCATGAGCAACGGAATTTCCAGGCCCACCAGAATGCCGATGATGGTCACAATCACGTAAAGCAGCAATCGGAAGCCGTCTGTGAACGCGAAGGCTGCAAACAGGATGGCAGAGGAAAATCCACCCACCAGACCCACCATCAATTCAATGGTGATGAAACGTGCCACCAGACCCTTACCCAGGAATCGGCTCAACCAACTGCCGATGCCCATGGCGAAAAGGTAGGCACCAATCACCGTAGAAAATTGCAAAATGCTATCGCCCAGCAAGTAGCTGGCAAGCGCCCCGGCAATCAGCTCATAGATCAATCCACAGGCTGAAATCAGGAAGACGGAAATGAAGAGAACGACGGCCAACGAGTGGTCCTAGTGAACGGCAGCGGCAATGATTGCGCAAATGCCTAAAGACATCAGCCCCACCAAAATCGCCAACGCAACGTTCTGCTTTTCCACAATCTCTTTCCACAAGTGATAGGGAGTTGTTTTATCCATCACCACAAAGCTGCCCACAAAAATCACAACGCCCAACAGGGCGTAGACCAGGGCATTCAAGACATATTCTGGATTGAAGTTCATTTTTATTTCCCTCCTGTATAACGCGGCGATCCATAATAGTGCGGCCTGTAAGCACCCGGGTTATCACGCACAGTTTTGGGCACGTCCTTCACTTCCTCGTACCGATCCATACTGTAGCCTCTGTACGAAAGCACGCTCCACGCGCCCACTAACAACACACTATAGACAATGTAATACGGACTCGTCATTCGTCGTCATCTCCTGAATCGGAACCGGGTTCCGGCGCATAATCACTTTCCAGCCAACGCTTGGTTTCAAAATTCGATTTCTGGATACTGTACCAAACAGGCGGAATCATTAACAGAAAAAACACTAATAAGAATAAGCCCCAAGCCACCGTTGATCCGCGCGATGCTTTTATACTGTAGCGGATTGGCCTGGGCACTGTGCCTTCTTGTGATTCCATCTCTGAATCAACGCGGAAATAGTAAGTGCCCGCGGGTATTCCAGACAGGCTCACTTTGGCCGATCGCGATCCTTCGGACCAGCGTTCGCCTTCATCAGTTCCTGAATAGTAACTTAGAGATCGTGCAAATTCCCAGGCCCGCCCCGTTGATTCGTTGATCAACGTGACGCCTACAAACGCCTCGTTATTATCCACATCGGCCCGCAGATCCACACTTAAGATCCCGCTGCCCTTTACGGTAAAAGGTTCGGTTACAAAGGCCTTTTCTTCCTGCTTGGCCGGATCAATTGTGAACGTACGATTGAACACTGGCGTGGTGTGCGACAGCGCTGAAAGCGCCGCCCCCAGCAACATCATCGCCAGCACCATGATGGCGAACCACTTCCAGGCTAGTGTGGGCTTGCCAATGTAAGGATTCGGCTGATTGGCAAACGGCGCACCCGAATGTGAACTGGATAGCGGTACACCGAAGGCTTTTCCGATCTCATCTGCGGTACGATACTCGGCCTTGCTCCAGGTGAGCTCCCCGCCATTCTGTTCGGACGAAAGCATCAACGGCGGCGAAATAAAATCGTCAGACCGTGCTTTTTCACCTTTGTGAACTTCCCAGGGAAACTCGCCAAAAACGTAAGTGGTCTCGGCATCTGCCGATTGGAAATGCGTAAATCGCTGACCGTTCCAAATAACTGCTGCCTTACCTATCCCTTCCCGCCTTTCAGGAAGGGCATGAATGGGAGTTACAACATTCCAATGATTTTGCGACTGAACCAGATACTTATAACCCTTGTAAGGGTTGAACAGCAGATACTCATACCAGCAATAAGCTACGTCGTCTACCATCACTTGACGTTCTTGAAAACCTATCGCTTCGTATTCAATCCCGTCGATGGTGCCGCGCTTACCCAGGGGAATTTCCGGGATCACTCGTTGGGCACCAGCGTATTCGGAAAGAATGGCAAGATTCGGATCTCGTGCATCCAACACGCGTAGACAGGCGGGGCAAACCACGCTGATGGCCCTTCCCAAACTGCGGATTTCCAGGGCATTGCCGCAACCTGGGCAGTTTAAGCCCTTTACTTTGGGCACAACGGTCATCGTCGCCACCCTTCAAACTCGCGAAGGCCAGTCAGCTTCAAAGCGTCAAAATCTACATACTCGCCAAGAAAGATAAATGGGGGATCTTCAGAATAGTCTATGGTCGCAAACTTGCCATCGCGCGACCCCAAATCCAAGTAAGACATCACGCCTTTGTCCCAGTATTCAAATGGTAAGTCACCTTCCACGCCCACATACTTGGCCTGGTTCAACGATGTTACAAAATAATCGGTACCTTCCAATGACTTGAATGGCTGACCCACTCTTACTTGATCCGCTGAAGGCCATTTCAACGTGTTCGGCCACTGCCGTGAAATGGCGTATTCCAATTGCGCATCACTCAACCAGGCGCTCTTGCCGCCCAGTATGATGTGCCATTCGTTCCAGCCGCCCAGTTCGTACTGATACAAGATCCGACCGACAACTTCAAATGCTTCGCCCTTGAAACTACCACGCACACCCAACTGCACCGGCGATGGATCAAGCGGCCATTCCCCAGTTACTCCCACTCGCTTCAAATCTTTGTCTTGCCGAACTAGAATCGACTTACAAAATCCGCAAGTGGTTTGGATTGCGGCAAGGTATCGAAACGTGATTTCGGCACCGCAATTTGGGCAGGATGTTTTTAGTTCCATGGTTGACCATAGGGCCGTTCCAACTTACGGACCCTTACATCGGAAGCGCCGAAGGCTTTCTTCAGGCAAGCTGCAAAATCGAAATCATCGCGAATACGGCAGCAAAACACGTTCAAACACAAGGATCTATATTCGGGAAAAGTGTGGCAAGCCAAGTGCGATTCAGCCAACAGGCACAGCCCCGTAATGCCGCCTGCACCAGGGAATTGGTGCCATACCGGAGGTTCCACTGCATGCAGCAACATGCCGTCAATCAAGCTTTGAAATAGATTGCGCAACAACGCAGGATCGCGCAAGGCCGCTTCATTGCAGCCTTGCGCTTCTACTACCCATTCGCATCCGGAAGGGTTCATTGGTTGGTGTCTACTCTTGTTTAGATCCGCACTCAGTGCAGAACTTTGCAGCGCGCGGAATCTTGTTTCCGCAATTCGAGCAGAACTTTGTTTCCCCTGTGGGAGCTGCTGCAGGCGCAGTGGGAGCCACCGGAACAACCGGCCCAACTCCAGGTGCCGCTGCCATGCCACCACCTGGTGCACCACCTTGCGGAGGCGGCGCCTGTTGCGGATTCATCCCCCCACCCAAAGCTCCAGCGAACTGTTGTCCGAACAAGAGTCCAGCACCCAGACCCATGCCTGTTCCTACCGCGCCACTGCCTTCGTTGGCTGCGGCAATGGGAATAGATTGCGCCACCTGGTACTGCGTGTAGCGACCCATATCGCCCAGCATGTTCATGCTGATGCGTTCGTCCAGCTTCTTTTGCAACTCTTCCGGCAGCGAGAATTCCCGCACCACAAAGGTATCCAGTTGCAGGCCGAACTCATCGAAGGCAGGCTGCAAGCCAGCTAGAATCTTGGCTCCTAATTCCACTTGATTGGAAATCAGATCCAGAAACGGGATGCCGCTTTGCCCAATCGCATCGCCCATTTGACCAATCACTGTGGACCGCAACTGCTCTTCCACATCGGCTACATGAACCTCTGCCCGTGTCCCGGCCACCTTCTGATGAAACTGTTTGGGATTGACAATGTGCCAGGAATAAACGCCGTTGCCACGCACTCGGATGGCACCAAATTCCTTGTCGCGAATGGTTAGGGGATTCTGCGTGCCCCATTTTTGATTGATGTTCTGATGAACGCTAAAGAAGTAGACATCGCTCTTAAATGGCGATTCAAACTTCTTATCCCAATTCATCAAATTCGTCAAAATGGGCAGGTTTTGAGTATTCAGCGTATACAGGCCCGGTCCAAAAGCATCGGCAGCCCTACCTTCATTGACGAACAACGCCGCTTGCGATTCCCGCACGGTCAGCTTGCCGCCATTCTGAATCTCCATGTCCTGCATGGGATAGCGGTAGGAAAGGATGCCCTCTTCAGGTTCCGTCCATTGGATAACGTCTATAAATTGCTTTGATAAAAAATCTCTAATCCCCATGGTTGCTTGCAGCTCCTTGAAAAGAACTCGCGCAAAATGAAGCAATGGCGGCCATTACAATTTATCGACTTTCTGACCCATTTTGGGGCCGCCGGGCTCATTGCGCGTTACGAGGGTTCCTTCGCAAAGTATAACGCTGTTTGGATTGCAAAGGTTCCGTAAATCAGAAGAGGCTCCGATTAGTTGTCGCGCAATGCCAACAATGCGAAAGTTTCTTGCACCCAGCCAGATTGTCCAATTGGCGTCGGAACTATGCTGCCTGCCAATTTCACGTCGGGCAATCTTTGCAGCCGATTAAGAATTTACCGATTTGCGCGGCTTGCAGCAGCAGATCCAGTAGACCCTTGATTTCCAAGTGCTGGAGGCTGGCAGTGGAAAGTATGCGAGCCAGGGAGGGCTATCAAAGAAAACTACTAACATTGTATTTCTGGAATGATGTGCCAGGAAAACAAGGTTGGCAGTCATTATTGTATTTATGGAATGGTGTGCCATAATTACAATGAAGATGCACCGCTTCCAAGAAGCCGAAGTCGTTGACCGTCTGGCCAACATGCCTGCAGTAGTTTTGCTTGGACCCAGGCAGGTGGGCAAAACTACACTGGCCTTGGATATTGCGGGAAACGACGGTGTCTATCTGGATTTGGAATCTCCGTCTGACCGGGCAAAGCTGGACGACGCGGAGTTATTTCTTTCTTCAGTGGAAGACAAATTAGTCATCCTTGACGAAGTTCAACGGGTTCCTGAGTTGTTTCAAATCCTGCGCGGCGTGATCGATAGGAGCCGCAGAAAGGGCAAGCGATTCGGCCGCTTTCTTCTGCTTGGTTCGGCATCCAACGACCTTTTGCAGCAATCGGAAACACTGGCCGGTCGTATTGCATATGTGGAGCTTTGTCCTTTCAGCGTGATGGAGGCGAAGAACCAGAATAATAAACTTTGGGTGAGAGGCGGATTTCCGGATAGCTTTCTGGCGCGGGACGATAGAAATAGCATGTTGTGGCGTCAGGATTTCATCCGCACATATCTGGAGCGCGATATTCCACTCTTGGGCCCGCGAATCCCACCGGTGACGTTACGCCGATTCTGGACAATGCTGGCCCACGTTCAAAGTGGGATGGGAAACGCTGCAGAACTGGCGCGAGGGTTAATGGTGGACGGAAAAACGATTGCCCGATACACGGACTTGATGGTGGATCTGATGCTTGTTCGGCGGTTGCAGCCGTTTCATGTGAATGTGGGCAAGCGGTTGGTGAAGTCGCCGAAATTGTATGTGCGGGATAGCGGGCTTTTGCACGCCTTGCTTCAGATTGAAGATCACCAAGCATTGTTGGGACATCCCGTGGTGGGTGCGAGTTGGGAGGGATTTGTCCTGGAGAACCTGTTGCGATCCGCTCCTCCCCAGGCGGTTCCGTTCTTCTACCGTACCGTGGTAGGCGCGGAAATCGATCTGCTATTGGACATTCCCGGGCACGGTTGTTGGGCGATAGAAATCAAGTTTGGCTTGTCGTCCCGGCCGGAGAAGGGGTTTCACATTGCATGTGAGGATCTAAAGCCCGCACGCAAATTTGTGGTGAATTCAGGGCAGGATAGGTATCCGATAAGTCCGGGTCTGGAAGTGATCGGGCTTGATGCCATGTGTACCATGTTGGCGGGTTTGGAATTTAAGGGTAGGGCTTCGGGAAGCAGTAAAGGTCGAAAACGCGTTCGCACGATGAATCTCTAAAAGCGCTACGACACGGAGCGAGTTGCATTGATTAACCAATTTCCTGAGTGCAAAGGTTCCGTAAATCAGAAGCCCACCGTCCGTTCAGCCGCAGTCCGTTCAGAACGCTAAGTGGGCTTGCACCCTTCGAATTCTGTAGAATATTGAGATCCCTGATGAGTCTGCAATCTTCTGATCTCCCGAATACACTCCCGAATACGCCTACGTCGTCCGGCGAAGTGACCAGGTTGCTCACCTTAATTCGCGAAGGAAATCGTCTGGCTGAGGAACAGTTGTTCGAAGTGCTCTACCAGGATCTGCATCGGCTGGCCGCCAAGTTCTTGCAGAGTGAAGTGAAGGGCCAAACCCTCAGCCCCACGGCGCTGGTGAATGAAACCTATCTGCGGATTTTTGGATCCGCCCCTCCTCTGATTAAGGATCGCCATCATTTTTTCGCCCTCTCCTGTCAGGTGATGCGACGCTTGCTGGTGGACCGGGCACGTGGTCGGGCCAGTCTCAAACGCTATGGTGGAAAACGTGAGGAGCTCACCGATGTGTTCAAGGCCAGCGAAGAGAGCCCAGACCAAATCATAGCAGTTGACCGGGCCCTTACCCGACTTTCCACTTTCGCTCCACGCGCAGCCAAAATTGTGGAGATGCGTTTTTTTGGCGGCATGGAAGTTTCTGAAATTGCCCAAGCATTGGACACCAGTGAACGCACTGTTCGCCGAGATTGGTCCATGTCCAAAGCCTGGCTCTTCAAAGAGCTTGAATCATCGTCCCCTGAACCTAATTAAGATTAATCAATTGGATTGCATTTTGATTTATACTCAAACAACCATCCTGCGCAATAATCATGACGCCAGACCGTTGGAACAAATTGAGGGCGTTGTATGACGTGGCTCTTGACCACGCTCCTAACCTGCGCCTAAGCGCGCTATCTTCCCAAGCTGGTGATGATCCTGAGTTGATTATTGAGGTGCTGCAAATGATTGAACAGCACAATGCAGCAGGCAGTTTTTTGGAATCGTCACCAGCGAAAGACCTGCGTGATCAACTGTTCCAAGGTGGGCCACTCTTCCAGCCTGACGACCGTGTGGCGCAACGATTTAAGATCATACGCTTGATTGGAACGGGTGGCATGGGAGAGGTGTATGAAGCGGAGGATATTGATTTAGGCCAACGAATCGCCCTGAAAACCGTTCGTATCGACCGCCTTCGCGACGCCAAAGCCCACCAAAGATTACGTCGTGAAGCATTGCTTGCGCGCAAAGTCACGCACCCCAATATCTGCCGAATCTATGATGTTCTTCGGCATCAGATTGGTGAAACTGAAGTTGCCGTTCTCAGCATGGAACTTTTGGAAGGCCAGACGCTAGCCCAAATTCTGAAAGTGAAGGGGCAATTGAGCCCAGCCGAAGCGGAACCCATCATTCGGCAAATTCTGGCAGCGCTAGGTGCCGCCCATCAGTCAGGGATTGTGCATCGCGACCTGAAACCTTCCAATGTAATTCTTGTGGACAGCCGCGCCGTTGTGACCGATTTTGGATTGGCCATTGCCGGACCGGATTCATTTGGAAAGCTTGAACCAAGTACAACACTAACGCTGCCAGGTCAACTGATGGGCACGCCAGAATACATGGCGCCAGAGCAGATTCGCAATCAAACGGTGACCGCCCGCAGTGATATTTATGCACTGGGTATGGTGATGTACGAGATGCTGACCGGACAACGACCATCGCCCGGTGCCAATGGGATTGAAGAGGTGCTGAACCGAGTGCTGGAAGCACCACCCAGTCCGCGAACCGTGAATCCGAAATTGTCCAGACGATGGGAATCAGTAATTTTGCGATGTTTGGAAAGGGAACCAGAACGGAGGTTTGCCAGTGCTGAAGCAGTGTTGGTAGGGATTGATTCGGGAGCAATGCCCTGGCAGGTCCCAACAATTTCCCGACGAGCCTGGTTGACTGGCGGAGGAAGTTTGGCCGCTGTCGGGATTGGATGGCGCTATATAGGTCAGAACCAACTACTAGGAACAAAGCTTGTGTTGACTAAAGTGGATAACAGAACGGAGGATCACGAACTCGATAGCATTGGTTCTCTATTGGAGCACCAAATCATACAGTCATCGCGCGTTCAGTTATTGTCCCAAGATAGAGTTGCTCAATTTCCAGAGCAGATGGGTTTGCTCAAAAATGCGAAATTAAACGCATCTCAGTTTCGGGAAATGGCGCTTCGTGATGGAGCAGCCGGAGTGATTTTCGTATCGATTTCAACTGTTGGTTCGGACTATGAACTTCATCTTCGATTGGAAGGTGTTAACTCCAGTCCCTTGCGTGCAAGTCGATCCTGGTCGAAAGATTTTCCTGCGCAATCCAAGCGTGATCTGTTCACTAAAGTGGACGATGCAGCCCGCTGGATTCGCCAACAGACGGGGGAATCCTTAAACGAGATCAGTAAATTTGATCGTCCGGCGGAAGATACAACCACCAATTCGTGGGAGGCTTGGCGGCTATACGGCGAAGCAAAGACGCTTGCGGCAAATGACGATTTAATAGGTGCAATCGCACTTCTTACAGAAGCGACGCGATTGGATACTAAATTTGCGATGG